>NZ_JARAVK010000520.1:0-2115 GCF_033792765.1 Streptomyces sp. PA03-6a
AGAAACCCACGACACCGCCCTGCCCACCACACTCACCGCCTAGCCTCAAAGAAGAGATCACCGAGTGGCCGTCGATACACCACTCCCACGGACGTGACCAACCGGCCAAGGGGCTGTGCCCAAACGTCTCGGCTGAGATCACCCCCGTCGCGTTCCAGCGCTCGCCGGTTCGGTGCGTGGCTACAACCACGCCCCCACATACCAGACATCTCGTGACAACGACCCTTCATCCGCCCCCAGCACCACATCCACAAGTTGGACACGGCACATACCTTCAAAAAAACAACGCTGAAATTCAATATCCTGGGGCTGCTCTCCTGATCGGATGGATCACCGAGCAGAGCGAGAAATCGGTTGAGGGTTCGACGGTCAAGGCGGACCTCCAACCGGCCGCGGCCACCCATGGCCACGCCCTCGCCTGTGAAAGAGTCGCGGTATCCCTTCGCCCCCTCTTGAGGAGGCGTCGCGACTTCTTCTCTAGCCGGACCACTCATCAGGAAGCACTGACATACCGAAACTGGCTGCTGCCACCACCCCGTCCACAGTGTGCACTGAAGATGGATCTTGAAGTGAAACGACCTCGGTTCGTAGCACACGAAGATCTAAGCGATGACCAGTGGGCCATGCTCGAGCCACTTCTACCGACGGGAAACGGGCGCGGCCGGCCCCCGGTATGGACCCGTCGACAACTGATCGACGGCATTCGATTCCGGGCGCACACCGGCATCCCCTGGCGGGATGTGCCTTCGCAATACGGCCACTGGACCCGCGTCTACGAGCTGTTCAACCGGTGGCAAAGAGACGGAACCTGGCAGCAGATCGTCACCCAGCTCCAGGCTCGAACGGACGCAAAAGACCTGATCACCTGGGATCGTAACGGCCTCAGTACACCCTGCCGAGCCCGTCAGAACCCCGCGTTGAGAAGAAGGACGAGAACCCCGCAATAGGGCCGACGGGCAGAGCTGTCAATGAGCCGGACGGCCTCAAACTCAAACGATCCATAGGTGGTCTGGCTAAAACCGTGTCCTATGTGGTGAGGCGACCACTCCACTGCTCATGGGGCGGGTACCTGGAGTTGGATTGTTCAGGACGTCTGTGGGAGTTCCCGGAGCCGCTGATGCCGCCGCCAAAGGTGCGGCCGCCAGGCGGGGACACGCAGGACGCCGCGACATCTGTGTACTGGTCAGCGGCTACGAATGGTGTGCTCTGCACCCGTGCTTCGGGATACAGAAGTCGACGGCGCACCGCCGGTTCCTGATCAGGCTCCGAGCCCGCATGTGGCACCGGCAGCACGCAGCGATCCCGCACCGGCTCATGTCCTGAACTCTCTCCCTGGCCCGCCAGGGTGCACCCCCAGCCACGTGCAGGCGAAAGTGGGGGCAACCTCACAGGTCGGCCGAGCCCCGTGGACCAAGGTAAACCGCACTCCACGATGCACTCCCAGTCAGACGCGAACGGACTACCCCTCCTCATCGGCGTCATCGAGACCCGGCCTCGTCTTCTGAAGACGAGCCAGCCCCGTGCGCCGCCGCGGCGCTTCCACCTGCGGCCACGTCTCCTTGATCCACCCCGTTACCCCGGTCCGCGTCACGCTCCAGCGCCCGCCAGGCCGGACCTGATGACTCCACCCGTGGCGCCGCAGCATCAGGAAACCGCTGGCCGATCAGCGTCTTGATCCGGGACAGGGTCCAGGCCTGGCCCGGCCGTGCGCCAGCGCTGCACCGAGCGCACCCTCACCCGCAAGTCCTTGGCGACCTCCACGTTAAAGACCCCCACGGCAAACCGCTCAGCGACCTCCGCCCGAATCCGCTCGCGAAACGTCTGCCGCTCAGCCGTCAACCCACCACCCTGCAGATACCTCAGGCAACCGGCGGCATCCCGCGACGATCAAGCCACATCAGCCCCCAACGACACCGCCACTCGAAAGCCAGTTGACGTCCAGCCACCCGGCGCCAGGTGTCGCTCAAGCCGCAGTCGACTTCGACGCTCCCCTGTCGGAACGGGATCTGTCTGTTATGAATCGCTCCGGGTTTGGTGTCGAGCGGGATGTCACGCGCTGACGGGTTCGTCGGCGTGGGTGTGTTGGTGATGGTAGGCGTCTTCGTACTCGGCTGG
>NZ_JARAVK010000521.1:0-2090 GCF_033792765.1 Streptomyces sp. PA03-6a
GGAGGGGGCGGCGGCGGTGGAGGAACCGTCCTCCAGAGGGGCAGTGAACACCCGTCACCATCCTGACTGCGGGCGCGCGGGCGTACACGACAGCACGCCGCGCGGGGTGGCTCGTTATGCATGCATGTTAAGTAGTCGTGTGAGGAAGGTGTCAACGGAGCTGCCAACAGTTGGCGCTTACTGGGGTGGTTTATGTGGGTACAGGCGTCAGCCGAAGTGTTCCGGGGTCCGTGAAGGGACTCCGCAAATACCTAACATGTATGTAGAGAGATGGGGGCGTGACGCCCACCGGAGGTGCTGCGGGTCAGCGGTCCCGCACGATCTCCCGCAACTCGCGGTCCAGCCGCGCCACGGCCTCGTCCGGCGTGGTGTGCAGCGCGAGCGCGTCCCGGCCCACCGCCGCCACCGCCAGGCTCACCCGTTGGACCCGCCCAGCACGCTCGCGCCCAGTCCGTCGGGACCGGGCAGCGGCACCGCCCTGGAGCGTCTCGCGATCCGCGAGCCCGAACAGCCGGGGGCGTAGCCTGACCGACACCGCGGACGTCACCCCTTAAGTGGGAGGCCCTCCATCCACCTCGCCGCCGATCTGGGCATCAGAACCAGACCATCGCCGCCATCGGCAACCGCCAACGCCCCCACCTCCGACTCCCGCTCAACCAGCACACCCGGCGCTTCTACCCAAGACTCGCCACCACCACCTCCCGTGCTCTCGCCTACCAGCAGCATCGCAACACGACTCGGAACAGGAAGGGATGACAAATATAGTGGGAAAGAACCGGCGGCATACGCGGGCGAAGCCGCGTCTGCAGCAAACTCCACCCACAGCGCGCCCGAACGCTCGCCTGCCGGGCATAGAGGTAGAAGGCGCTTCACCGGCCAGCGGCCCGGCACGCTCCCAGATGTTGTCCCTGCCCGCAGCCGGGGTGGGAGACATTCGACTTAAGCGAATAGAGGATGAGGTAGTAGCCATCGTAAACCGCGAGCGGTTCAACCGTGGCCTGCCGCGGTTGCGCATTGACGAACGGCTGCGCGCTTCAGCTCGGGCACACAGCCAGGACATGGCCCAGCGCAATTACTTCGCACATCGGTCACCTGACGGCACCACCCCCGCGGAACGCATGCGAGCCTGGGGACACCCGCAGCCCGGAGCCGAGAACATCGCCATGGGACAACCGCGACCACAAGTCGTCATGACAGCCTGGATGCACAGTCCTGGACACCGGGCTAACATCCTTCACCCTCAGCTGCAGTCAATCGGGGTTGGCCTTTACCGGGCTAAAGCAGGACAGGGGCCCTGGTGGACCCAGCACTTTGGCTACGACCCATCCGAGCCCACCACACCAGCATCTGTATGACGCACTACGCGTAAGTCGGTGATGGTTGGGCATGATGGCTGGATGGCGAGGACGGGACGGCCGAAGGCTGAGCTGGTATTGGCCGACGATGAGCGTGAGACGTTGACTCGCTGGGCCAGGCGCCGGACGTCTTCGCTGGCGCTGGCCCTGCGGTGTC
The DNA here is from genome assembly GCF_033792765.1 of Streptomyces sp. PA03-6a. Lineage (NCBI taxonomy): Bacteria > Bacillati > Actinomycetota > Actinomycetes > Kitasatosporales > Streptomycetaceae > Streptomyces > Streptomyces sp. PA03-6a. Next base: position 1,513 of record NZ_JARAVK010000521.1, read on the forward strand.
GGATCGTTCTGGAGGGCCCGAGCGGGGCGCAAGGACGTGGCTGCCCGGTTGGATGTGGAGGCCCGTGAAAGCGGTGAGGGTGTCCACTAAGGGCTGTCCCGTAATTGATCGCGTCCGGCTGCGGATGTGCTGGCCGCGGTGCCGCTCGCTCGGTTACGCGGCCTGCAGCAGGTTGTGGTGTACGGGTTCCTGCCTGATGCGGGTGTTTGTTCCGGCGTCGGAGTGAGTCCCCGGATATGAGATCGGCCACCGGCTGATCTTCCAGATGTCGAAGCCTCGAAGGAGATCAGCACGATGAGCGCATCAGACAGTCTGCCCCTGCACGCGAGGAGAACCTCACTGCGGCGTCCCGATCTACTGTGCGCGATGGTCTAGACGTTCACCGACGCGTTCGGGCCTTGACCCCTAATCCTGGATACGGGTTATGCGGCTGGTGTCGGCGTAGTTGATGTTGCCCGGGACGCCGTTTCGTAGGCGATTGAGGTTTTCTCAACGAAGATCATTTCCAGATTCCGTTGAGGACGAGTGCGGCGCGGGCGATGTCGCCGATCCGGCTGGGGCTGAGGGAGACGTGCTTG
>NZ_JARAVK010000522.1:0-2086 GCF_033792765.1 Streptomyces sp. PA03-6a
GCCGCCCACAGATTTTTCCCGGTCTTTTTTTGTGGGAAGGTTAAATGTGTATAAGGGATGCGTGGTGCAGTCCTTCGTGCCGCCGTTCCACCAGGCGATCTTCTTGTCGCCGATGACCGCGTGGTCCGGGCCCTCGGGCAGGTCGCCGTGCTCGTAGCCGTCGTTGGCGTCCAGGACGCCGTCGTACTTCTTGTTGCCGTAGTACAGGTCGATCTGCGCGAAGCAGGTGACGTCCGGCACGGCCACGTCGAGGGTGTCGGTGCCGGTGGTGATCTTCACGGTGTCCCAGTCGTGGAACACCTGCTTGCCGGAGGTCTGGAAGGTGGCGCCGTGGGTGCGGTAGGAGGCGAGGGACACGGTGCAGGACGAGGAGCCGTCCGCGACCCGGACCTTGACGTGGACCTTGCCGTCCTCGCCGGGCTTGAGGTTGACGTCGTCGACCTTGACCGACGGGTACCAGACCGTGCCGTCGAGCGAGAACTCGCAGCGGTCGGTGGAGGTCTTGGTGCCGCCGCCCTGGCCGGGCTTGTAGCCGTGGTGGCCACCGCGGTCCCAGCCCTTGCCGCCCGGGCAGTCGCCGGCCCAGGCGGAGGTGGCACCCACGGCGGTGAGGGCGACGGCCGCGGCGCTCACGCCCAGCAGCCGTCCGACGGTGACACGTCGCGATATGGACATGCAGAACCCAATCTTGGCGTTGCGTGGCCCGGCGGGCGCGACTGACGGCAGCTCTCCCCGTACGTGAGCAGGCCGAGGCGTCACCGGGCGAGTGGTCGAAGTGCACACGGGACTCATCGGCCCCAGTGGCACCACGCATCGTCGTGGCTCTGTCAATGGGCTGTCAACCTGGGGCGACGCAAAGGCTCGTGGACCGAGGTCTCGATCCGGTACACCGCGGTCATCGCGCCGAAGGCCAGCACCCGCACCAGATCGGCGTCGTAGGGGTCGGGATCGGCGATCCGCCAGGCCTCGGCGTCCGCCTCGGTGATCCGGTACGGGGCGAGGGCGGCGAGCAGCGCCAACCGTGCGCCGGGGCGTTCGGCGGCGGGCACGGCGGCGAGCGGGGCTGCGGTCCAGTCGCCGCCGAGCGGCGGATGCGCGCCGTCCCAGGCGTCCACCGCGGCCACGACCGCCTCCCGGGCCGCGTCGCCGAGCCGCTGCCCGCCCACGGCGGCGGCCCGCGCCAGCGCGGCGAAGGCGGTGCCCACCGGGGCGTCCGCGGCCCACTCCGGCGCGGGCCCGGCCGGGCCGCGCAGCAGGGGCAGGCTGGCCCCCGGCGGCAGCGGCCTGCGGACGGTACGGGCCAGCGCCCGGCCGCCCAGGCTGCGCACCAGCCGCAGCCGCTGCAGTCCGCCGGGGAGCAAGTCCCCGGTCAGAAGGGCGGACACCATCCGGTTGACGAAGTGGAAGGCGAGCGCGGTGCCGATGAACTCCGGCGCGTCCCGCGGGTCGAAGGGGTGCGCCGCGGCCGCGGGCGCGCCGGGGGTCGCGGTCGCGCCGCCCCAGGCGACCAGCGCGGCCTGGGCGGGGTCGTCCGGCCTGCCGCCGCGGGCGACCGTCTCGGCGAGGCGGTGGTCACCCGTGGCGTGCAGCAGGACGGTGTGCGCGTCCACGCAGAAGGGGCAGCGGTTCGCCGCCGACACCCCCAGGGCGACGAGTTCCTTGTCGGTGCGCGGCACGCGGCCGGCCAGCAGAGACTCGCGCAGCACGGCCCAGGTCGCCGCGAGCAGGTCGGGGGCGGCCGACAGCGCGACGAAGGTCGGCGCGCGGCCGATGCCGAAGTCGGCGGCGAGCTGGGCGTAGACCTCGGCGGTACGGCCCGTGGCGTCGCCGGGTGGCGCGGGAGTGGTGAGACGGAAGGGCGTGGCCATGGCCGGGCCTCCTCGCTGACGGCTCGTGGACGGCGATTCTCGACGGGTCGATGGTGGCCGACCGGGGGCCCGCCGGTCGTCCTCCGGGGGAAGGGGGATGTCACTGCTCCGGGCGCCGGGGCCGTAGGCGGGACTACTCCACCGGGAGTAGCCGCGGAGCCGTCTTCGGGGAGGACGTGCCGCCCCGCGGGGCGGCGTAGGGTGCGGGCATGGGTGGC
>NZ_JARAVK010000523.1:0-2071 GCF_033792765.1 Streptomyces sp. PA03-6a
ACGGCGGCAGCAGACGTCACCTGTCAGTGACCGCTCTGTGCTGCTACAAGCCCGGCGAGCGGCCGCGATTGGTCTTCCGGCACACCGGTGACCGGCGGGTCGACGGCCGCAAAGGCTTCTCCTGGAAGGACTTACGAGACCTTCTCACCGCCGCCCACACCAAGCTCGGCGGGCCGATCGTGCTGGTCTGGGACAACGTCGGCCTGCACCTCAGTCGCGCGATGCGCGCCTGGACCACGGCCCGGGACTGGCTCACGGTGTTCCAGTTGCCGGCCTATGCACCAGACCTCAACCCCGTAGAAGGAATCTGGCCCAGCCTTCGACGCACCAGCCTGACCAACATCGCCTTCACCGATTACACGCACCTGGTCAGCGCAGTCCGCCGGGGCCTACGCCAGATCCAGTATCGGCCCACCATCATCACCGGCTGCCTAATCGGCACCGGCCTCGCCACAAGCCCCGGCGACATCACGCATTAATCCTCAGTAGCGCCTGATATGGGGCATCGCGGTTGCTGCCTCATCGGCCGCCGCGCCGAGATGTCCTCCCAGGGTTTGGCACGTGACTTCGCAAAGCGCCGGATGACCTACTGCTGGGGCACCGAACGGTCCTCCCGCAGCCACGCCATCAACCGCCGCGCCTTGCTCAGCATCCAGTCCAGCTGCACCGGGCCGCACGTGACCTTCCGCGCGCCGCTCCTGTCCGGGCCATGGACTTCGAGGGATACGGCCACACACCCGTTCCACGCCCACCCGCACCGCGCTTACTCCGCCTCCGGACCGGCACCCGCCGTGGACGATACACGCAGCGGATAGGTTGGACAGTTTCTGGGCGGAGAGGAACCTGCTCAGTAGGGTTCTGCCAAGTGGCTTACTGGGCGGGTGCGGTTCTTGAGCATGTTGGGGTGTCTGGCACGTGCGGGCCCGCAGAGCGCGGCGAAAGCTGCGTGGTTGGCGATCGCCTAATGGTCGAGGCCGTCGTACTCCTCTCGCCGCCATGGCCGTCGGAAGCCTCGTTCACGAGCCGAACGGGAATGCCGATGACCTATTGGCTGTGATGTCTCCTTCGCATTCGTATCGACATCTGAGTCGGCGGCAGCCGGGCAACCTGGGCATGGTGAGTTCGATGACTTGGCGAGCCTTGACGCAGGGAAGAGTTTAGGACGACACGGGGCACGTTGCGCAGGCCTGCGTCGTGGAAGTGTTGCAGGACCGCTGCGTCTGCCGACACCACGCGACGGCTCGGTACCTGATCAGGTATCGGCAGTGCGTGCGCCGTCGACTTCGATCTCCCGAAGCACGGGTGCGGAGCACGCCGCGCGTACCCGCTGACCAGCATGTAGATGTCACGGCGAACAGCGTCTCAGCTGACGTGTCCTGCGTGTCCCGGCCCTGCGGCCGCACCCTCGACGGTGAGATTAGCGGCTCCGCGAGCTCCCACAGGACGTCCGGAACCAACTCCAGGTAACCGCCTCTTGAACAGCCCAACTTCTGCCTCACCACATGGGAAACAGGCTGCGGACGCATGAAAACCGCGGGTGCCGAGACCGCTGTCTTCAGGCTGCACCGCGAATGGCGTCTCCGTCCATGGGCATAGCTTCTGCCCGGTTATGCGTGGGCGAACCCTCTACACATCGGTGCGCCTGTGCACCATGAACCAGGGCTCACTACGAGGTCGAATGAGCGACACGAACCGCTTTCCACACCCTCAGGTCGTTTCGTTCCGTGTTGGAGTCTGAGGAAGCGGTGGGGACCAGCGAGAGATGTTGTAGCTGGAATTGGCGGTGAAAGATTACGTCGGTCAGTTCGGATCCAGTTACGAATGCTCTGGATCCACGGACCCGGGAGCGTTCTCCATCACGGACGGTAGCCGTGGTCCGATTACTGCCGACAACCCTGGCGTAGGCGGATTCGAAGTGATTGAGGTTGTCGCGTCGTGGATGGTCAGCAGGTAGGCCGAGTGCGGCCGTAGCCGGTCACGTCCGTGGGAGTGGTGTATCGACGGCCACTCGGTGATCTCTTCTTTGAGGCTAGGCGGTGAGTGTGGTGGGCAGGGCGGTGTCGTCGTTTCG
>NZ_JARAVK010000524.1:0-2067 GCF_033792765.1 Streptomyces sp. PA03-6a
CCCCCCCCCCCTACCACCTTCCTCTCTTTTTTTTTTTTTAACCAAGAAAGGGACAACAGAGTGGTGGAGGGGCCGGGGGGTCGGGGGGTGGGTTAAGAGGACAGGCCGCATCCCCCCGGGGGCCCTGGGCCTACGGGACGCCGTGTCCGCCGGACTCCGACTGCGGGATCGAAACGCCACATCGCCCGGGTAGCTCCCGGCACCGACAAGGACGACAGCACCCGGGCTGTCAGTGGCCCAGCCTGTGGTGCGCCCGCGGCGATTCACCACACCATGTTCGTCTCCGGCCCAGGACGGGGGTCTGCCGTACGACATGCCGTTCGTAGTGTTCGGCGCGGACACCGCTGAGGAGACCGACGCCATCCCGCTGGTGACCTCACTGCACCGCATCGCCAACTCCGCGATGCCGTTCGTGCACGTCTCGATGGTGCTCGGCCCCTTCCCGGTCTCCGACGCCTGGAACACCGCGGTGGACACCGGCTACGGCGGACGCGCCAAGATCGTCATCCTGCGTGAGCCTGTCCCGGCAGACATCTCCACCGAGTATGCCGAGCTCACCGAGGGCGTTCTTGGGCCGGACCTGCCGCCCTGGGTCGGGATGCTCCTGCAGGGACGCCCACGCCGTCAGCCGGGATGTGCCCGCCACCACCGGCGAGGACGTCCTCAGCATCGGCATCGACCCGAAGGCTCCCCCCGCCCTGCCCGGCTGGGCACATCGCATCATCGGCCCCACCAGGTAGAACAGCGCACCGGGAACTGCCGCTACCGATCTTTGCTAGCAGCGGCTAGCATGGGTGAATGGCGAAGACACAGCTGAACGTCCGGCTGGAGGACGAAACGGTCGAGGCGGCCCGCCAGGCCGCTGGGAACCGGCACCTGTCCGTCCAGGACTACATCGAATCCCTGATCCGGGCCGACACCGACCCGGTCCGGGCGGCCTTCCTCACCTCCGCCACGGCGATCATCGCCGACCACGGCGACTTCATCGAAGAGCGCGCCCGTGCACCTCGCGATTGACCTCGGCTGGATCCTGGAAGTCGCCCGCCACGCCGGACAGGACGACCCCGCACCCGAGGACTTCGGCGTACCGCTCTCGGCAGTCGACCGGCACAAGGCCCAGCTCTTCGACCAGGACGTCTACCACGGCACTCTCGCGCGTGCCGCAGCCCTCGCCCACACCCTGGGCCGGCTGCGCTGGCTGGAACGCTCCAACATGACGGTGGCCGTCGCGGTCACCGTCGCGTACCTCCAGGCCGCCGGCCGCACCGTGAAACCCGGCCGGGAAGAGATCGGCGCGCTGGTCGACGAGCTGCGCCGGGAGGACTGCACGGTGCGCAGCGTGGTCACGGTGCTGCGGTCCTGGCCGTCCTGACAGCCGGGCAGGACCGACGCCCGACCCCGCGGAGAGTGAGAGCGTCGGCGTCGCTAGTGTCTCCACCGGCCCGTAGGGCCACGGCATGGATGCCATCCGGATAACCCTTCCATGCCACGCCAGGTCCCCGAGACGCCTCGGGGACCTGGCGGCATACGACTGGCAGCAGCCGCCACCCACCGCACGACGAAGGGGCAGTCGGCGGGTGACGGGACAGCCACGAGGCCAAGAGCGGCCCACCGGGGCCCGCGCAGACGATCAAGCCTTTGCAGCAGGGAAGGAACCGGCCGATGGGAATGCTCCAGGACAGCCTCGACAAGGCCGTGCAGAGCGCATTCACCCGCCCGATCCCCAAGTCCGCCCCCACCCGCATGCGTTACCTGGTCAAGCAGCTCAAGGGCACCCGCGCCGCAGCCGAACTGCTCGGGATCTCGCAGCGGACCGTGGAACGCTACGTCAAAGACCAGATCAAACGCCCCCGCGCCGACCTCGCCGCCCGGATAGAGCGCGAAGTGAAGCAGCGCTGGCAGCCGCAGGTCCGCGCCCGCGCCAAGCAGGCCGCGGCCACCACCGGCGGCATCGTCATCGACACTCGGGCCCGCTTCGGCTTCACCGCCGCCCCCGGTTCCACCGACGACGCCCGCCAGCGCCTGATCACCCAAGCCCTGCCGCCGCAGTACGCGGCCCGCCTCTTT
>NZ_JARAVK010000525.1:0-2061 GCF_033792765.1 Streptomyces sp. PA03-6a
CCCCGGTCCCCGGCGCCCCCCGCCGCCACGACTACGCGCGCCACGGGACGCTCGCCGGACCCCTCAACGACCCCCCGCGGCCAGGGGTGCTGTACCGGGTCAGGTACCGCAGCCTGATCTCCCGCGAAGGGCACCGGATCCGCACCTGGCTGCTGCTCACCGCCGCACCCCTGGCCTCGCTGGGCGTGCTGGTCTGGCTCGTGCAGCCGCGCCACTGGACGGCCCGCGAGACCGCGCCGCAGTGGGCGCACGTCGCGGACACCGCGATGCTGGTCTCCCTCGGCCTCCTCGAACTCCTCCGCCTGGTCGCCGTCCTCGCCCACGCCCACGCCACCCTGGTCGCCCGCGACCCGGTCCCGGTCGCCCCGGCACCGGGCACCCGGGTCGCCCTCCTGGTCTCCTCCGCCCCGGGCGGGGAGTCCCTGGAGGGGCTGCGGGCCACGCTGGAGGGCGCGGTACGCGTCCGGCACGACGGCCCCGTCGACGTGTGGCTGCTGGACCAGGACGACGACCCGGAGGCCCGGCGGCTCTGCGGGACGCTGGGCGTACGGCACTTCACCCGCAAGGGCGTCGCGCGCTGGAACCACCCCAAGGGCGCCCTGCGCGCCGGCGCCCGGCACGGCGACCACAACGCCTGGCTCGACGCCCACGGCGGCGACTACGAGTTCACCGCCTGCGTCGGCACCGGTCAGGTCCCGCTCCCCCACTACCTGGAGCGGATGCTCGGTTACTTCCGCGACCCGGACGTCGCCTTCGTCGTCGGGCCGCAGGTCCACGGCGACCACGACACCGCCGTGACGAGGGCCGCCGAGAGCCACCGCTTCCTCGTCCACGCCTCCGCGCAGCGGGCCGCCAACCGTTACGGCTCCGCCCTGTTCACCGGCACCACCGACGTCGTCCGCGTCTCGGCGCTGCGGCAGGCCGGCGGGATGTACGACTCCGCCGCCGGCGACCTGGCCACCGGGCTGGAGATCCACGCCCGCCGCAACCCCGCCACCGGCCGCAAGTGGCGCTCGGTCCACACCCCGGACGTGGTGGCCGTCGGCCGGGGACCGTCCTCCTGGCACGGCTTCTTCGCCCAGGAACTGCGCCGCAGCCGCGGCACCTACGAGTCCCTCCTGCGGCAGTTCTGGAAGGCCCCGTGGAAGCTGCGCCCCGGCAGCCTGCTCACCTACACGCTGACGGCCGCCCGTTACCCCCTCTCGGGCCTCGGCTGGATCCTCTCCGTGCTGGCCTGCGCGCTCTTCCTGGGGCTCGGTGCCTCCGGCACCCCCTTCGACCCCACGGTGTGGCTGGCGCTCCACGGCGCCGCCGTCGCGTTCCGGATCGCCCTGTGCCTGGGGACCCGCGGGCGCAACGCCGGCCCCCACCGGCCGAAGGGGTCCTTCGGCGTCGCGGGGCTGGTGATGTCCGCGGTGTCCGCCCCGCTCCACGTGCTCTCCCTGGTACGGACGGTGCTCCGGCGCCCGCAGGGCCGGCTCGCCGCGGCCGGGGGCGACCCGGCCCGCCCGGACCGGCTCGCCGCCTTCCGCGTCCACCTGCTGTGGGCGGCCCTGCTCGCCGGTTCGCTGCTCGCCTCGGTCCCCCGCGGCCACGCCCACCCGGCGATGCGCGTCTGGGCCGCGATCGCGCTGCTGACCTCCCTGGTCCCGCTGCTGGTCTGGCGGTGCAGCGTGCTGCGGCGCCGGGTGGCGGGCGTCCTGGCCGCTCGGCGGGCGCGACGGGCCCGGCGTACGGCAAGGGGCCGGCACCGCGCGCCCAGGCAGCGCGCCACCGCCCGCATGGCGGCGGTACGGCACCACATGGCGCGGCGCTGAGGAACACCGCAGGACCCGGCACACGAGGACGGCCGCCCGGTACGGGCGGCCGTCCTTGCTTCGTCCTCGCCTCGTCCGCCTCAGCTCCCGCCGGGCGCCGCGGGCCTCGACGGCACCGCCCCGGGGGCGGCCGAGGAGGAGCTGGAGGGAACGGCCACCGAAGCCGGGGCATTCAACGGAGCCGGGGCAGCCGCAGAGGGCGGGGCGGACGCCGGAGCCGGGGCGGACGCCGACGGGGTCCAGG
>NZ_JARAVK010000526.1:0-2045 GCF_033792765.1 Streptomyces sp. PA03-6a
TGGCGCATCTTCCGTCACGCCCGCTGCAGCCCCAACCGCCTGTCGTCAGCAGCCAAAGCCATCCTCACCCTGGAGAAGCAACGCTGAAAAGGCTCACTGATCCCGCCATCGAAGGCGCGGCCGCAGGGTGGGGGTACGCAGGACACGCCTGATGAGACGCTCTTCGCGGTGATCATCTACGTGCTGGTCAGCGGCTGTGCCTGGCGGGCGTTACCTCCGTGCTTCGGGAATCGAAGTCGACGGCGCACCGCCGGTTCCTGATGTGGTCGAGAGCCGGCGTGTGGGGTCTGCTGCACGAAGTGGTCCTGTACAGGCTGGACGACGTGGGCCTGGTCGACGTGACCTGCGTCGTCCTGGACTCCGCCCACGTCCGGGCCAAAAGGTGCCTGTATGGCCTTCGTCAAGCCGTGGCTGGCGTGGGTGGCTGGTAGAAGGTGCCGTCGCGGAGCATGGCGAACAGGACGTCGATACGCGTCGGGCGAGTGCGATGAGGGCGGCGATGTGGTGTTTCCCCTCGCGGCGTTTGCGGGCGTGGTAGGCACGTGACTCGGGCTGGGAGAGCGAGGCGAACGCGGTGAGGTAGAAGGGCCGTTTGAGCTGCTTGTTGCCGCGCCGGGACGGGTGTTCGCTGCGGATGGAGGAGCCGGAGTTCCTGGTCACAGGGGCGAGGCCGGCGTAGGCGGCGAGGTGGCCGGTGGTGGCGAGGCCGCTGCCGTCACTGACGTCGATGAGGATCCGGGCCCCGGTCGTGATCTCGATGCCGGGCATGGAGATCAGGACCGGGGAAAGAGGGTGGGCCTCTACGAGCTCCTCGATCCCGGCGGCGAGGAGTTTTCGCTGGTCAAGGACGGACTGGAGCGAGTTGGCCAGGCTGGGGACGATCAGCGCGGCAGCATCGGTTCCGGGAACCACGACGGTCCTTTCGTCGAGTGTGGTGAAGATGTCTTCCACCCAGCCGGTCGGCCATCCGCGGCCTTCGGTCATATCAGGGTGACCAGCCGACGCCTTCCGGCTTTGCGGATCTGGGCCGGGGATCCGAACTGGTCCAGCAGCCTGAGTACGGGGCAGGGCCGCGATAGGGTCTGGCTGGTCGACGCCCACCAGCACGGTCCCGTGTTTGGCATGCAGCTTCTCGAACAGCTCCCGCAGCTTCGGTTCGTTGTTGGGCAGCGGCTTGTCGAAAACCTTCTTCCCGGCAGGGCTGACGGCGGTGGCGTGATGTTCGTCCTTGCCGACATCCAGCTCCAGCTCACGCCAATGTCAGTTCGATCCGTTACAGCCGTTATTCCCGCCCTCGCCTGTTCCCCGGCCTCACCTGGGATCGCCCTGATGCTGCGGCGCCACGGGTGGAGTCATCAGGTTCCGGCCTGGCGGGCGCTGGAGCGTGACGAGGACCGGGTGACTGGGTGGATCAAGGGAGATGGGGCCACAGGTTTGAAGCGCCGCGACGGCGCACGGGGTCTGGCTCGTCTTCAGAGGACGAGGCCGGGTCTCGATGACGCCGCCGACACGCCGCACTTGGTCCAGGCGAGGGCACACGCCCGTCATCCGCGTCCGTGTACGCTCCGAGCGCAGGTTCTCCGTTGCCGCGCTGGCCTGCTACAAACAAGGAGGAACGCTCCCGTTTGATCTACCGGCCCAAACGGCACGAGGACCACAAGCGTGGCGGTCAGCGCAGTTTCACCTGGACCGACCACCGCGACCTGCTGATCACAGGGGCCTTGACCCCAGATCCTGGACACGGTTATGCGGCTTTGGCCAGCGTAGTTGATGTTGTTCGGGATGTTCGCTCGTACGTGATGGGGCTGCGCTGTTCGAGGCTGGAGTGGCGTCGGACGGTGTGGTAGCGGTGCAGCCAGCGGATGAGGTCGAGGTGGGCCTCGCGTGCGGTGTCCCAGGCTCGGCGGCCTTGGAGGGTCTCGCGTTTGCAGGTCGCGTTGAACGATTCGGCGAGTGCGTTGTCCGCGCTGGAGCCGACCGCGCTCATGGACTGGGTGACGCCGGCCGCGTGGCAGGCATCGGCGAAGGCCCGGCTGCAGTATTGG
>NZ_JARAVK010000527.1:0-2039 GCF_033792765.1 Streptomyces sp. PA03-6a
GCCCCCTCGCGGCCGTTGTCGGTCCCGCCCCCTACGGTGGCCGCCATGTCGCAACCGTCCGACGCCCCGCAGTCCTTCACGACGTTGTGGACCAACGACCTCTGCCGCCGGCTGACGCACGACGGCTACGCCGGACGCCCGCTCCGCGTCCTGTTCGGCGGCCCGCACCAGTCCCTGCCCAGCTTCCGGCTCGCGGGCGTACGGCCCGGCGACCGCGTCTTCCCGCTGCGCGTCCACCGGACCAGGCTCCATGTGCTGGGCCGCCTGGAGGTGGCGCGGATCATCCCGTACGAGGAGGCCGCGGACGAGCTGGCGAAGCTGCCCGACTGGTCGCCGCTGGAGGGCGGTTGCGTGTCCGAGGTGCTTCTCGGCCCGCCCGGCACCCCGCTCGACTTCGGCACCACCGTCCCCGGCGAGCTGCTGGAACGGCTCACCTACCGCTCGCGCCGCGCCGAACGCCGGCTGCGGTTCGTCGAGGACGGCCGTCTGATGCGGTCGGTCGGCCTCCAGGGCGTCTACCGGCTCGCACCCGGGTCGGCCGCCGAACTCGACCGCCTCGTCGACGCGGCCGCCGCACCCACCGCCGGTCCCACCGCCGGTCCCACCGCCGGTCCCGCCGAGGTGACCGTCAGCCCCGGATGACGCCCGCCGCCCGCGCCGCCGCCAGCCACTGCGGGAACTCCTCCATCAGTGCCGCGTACAGCTCGGCGTCCGACGCCGCCGCGGGCTCCTCCCCGGCGGCGTGGAAACCGGCGTTGTCCACCACCCGCTTGGCGGGCACCGGGAGTTCGTCCAGCTTGCGCAGGAAGTCGAAGTCCTTGCCCTCCGGGTCCCCGAAGCCGACGAACTGCCAGAAGAGCGGCAACCCGGCCGCGGAGCACAGCAGCCGCTCGGCGGCCGTGCGTGAGGAAGGGCCGCCGTCCGTCTGGAAGATGACGAACGCGGGCTGCGTCGCGCCGGACGCCCGGTAGTGGTCGATCACCGCCTGCATCGCCAGGTGGTAGTTGGTGCGGCCCATGTGGCCGTAGCTGTCGTGGAGCGCGTTGATCCGCCCCTCGTAGCCGTCGAGGCCGATCTCGGCGACGCCGTCCACCTCGGTGGAGAAGAAGACGACCGGCACGACCCCGTCGTCGTCGAGGTTCGCCGCGAGCCCCAGGGCCTGCTCGGCCAGCCGCTGCACCGTGCCGTCCCGGTAGTGCCGCCGCATGCTGCCGGACCGGTCCAGCACCAGGTACACCGCGGCCCGTTCCCCCGCGACCCCGGCCTTCTCCAGCGACACCCGGGCACCCTTGTACAGGCTCACCAGCCCGGGCGCCGCCGCCTGCACCTTCTCCAGACCGATGGCCATCGCGCCCCGCCCCCTCACGCTCGCGCTTCCGCTTCCTCCCCGATCGTGCCACCTCCGCCCGCCCGGGGTCACCGGTCAGGTGACGCTCCACAGCCGCCGGTAGAAGGCGGTCCGCTCCGGGTCGGGGGCGATGCCGTACGCGTCCAGGAGCGCGTCCTCCCAGCCGGGGCCGTAGTTCCACTCGGTGCTCCAGGTGGCGACGGCCAGATCGGCCCAGCGGTCGGCCACCCCGAGGGCGCCCATGTCGACGTGGCCCGACCAGGTCCCGTCGTCCCCCAGCAGCGTGTTGGGCGCGCAGGGGTCGCCGTGGCACACCACGAGCCGCTCGACGGGCGGCGCCGGCGGCAGGTCCCCCGGCACGTCCCTGCCCGACCGCCGGGCGCGTTCCAGCCGGGTGCCGACGGACCAGTCGTACGGGCAGCGGTCCACGGGCAGCCGCTCGTGCAACGCACGCAGCCCGGCGCCCAGCGCACGCACCGCGGTGCCGGGATCCGCCGTCCAGCGCGGGCTGACGGCACTCTCCCCGGGCAGCCCGCGCGTCACCAGCCAGGCCCCGTCCCCGTCCGCCCCGTGCTCCAGGACGGGCGGCACGGGCGTGAAGCAGCCCGCCCACTCCAGACGCTCCGCCTCGGCCGCCAGATCCAGCCCCGAGCCCGCCGGCGCCCACTTGGCGAACACACTAAAAAACATT
>NZ_JARAVK010000528.1:0-2032 GCF_033792765.1 Streptomyces sp. PA03-6a
CCCCCGCGACTACACCCACGCCCTCGACATCCGCAACCGCGTCATGCTCGAACTCGAACCCGACCACATCGCCATCCGCCCCGACCACCCCGAAGAGGACTGACGCGGCGCAGGGCGCCTACGCGTCCTGCGCCGCGTAGACCCGCTCGCCGCCCACGAAGGTCTGCAGCACCCGCGTCGCGGCGATCTCCGCGGGCGGCCCGGCGAAGGGGTCGCGGTCGAGGACGACGAGGTCGGCGAGCTTGCCCGGGGTGACCGTGCCGGTGTCGTCGAGGTGGTTCACGTACGCGCTCCCCGCGGTGTACGCGGCGATGGCCGCGGCCAGGTCGACGCGCTGCTCCGGCAGGAAGACGGGGGTGCCGTCCGGGGCGTCCGGGGTGCGGCGGTTGACCGCGACGTGCAGGGCCTGGAACGGGTCGGGGCTGCTGACCGGCCAGTCGCTGCCGGCGGCGAGCGTCGCGCCGGAGCGGAGCAGATCACCGAACGGGTACTGCCAGGCGGCCCGTTCGGGGCCGAGGAACGGCAGGGTGAGCTCGTCCATCTGCGGCTCGTGGGCGGCCCACAGCGGCTGGACGTTCGCGGCGGCGCCCAGCGCGCGGAAGCGGGCGACGTCGTCCGGGTGGACGACCTGCAGATGGGCGAGGTGGTGCCGGGTGTCACGGAAGCCGTTGGCCGAACGGGCCGCCGCCACCGCGTCCAGCGCCTCACGGACGGCCCGGTCGCCGAGGGCGTGGAAGTGCACCTGGAAGCCGAGCGCGTCCAGTTCGGTGACGTGCTTCGCCAGCGCCGCGGGGTCCACGAAGCTGATGCCGCTGTTGGCGGAGGCGCAACCGCAGGCGGTGAGGTAGGGGCCGAGCAGCGCCGCCGTCCCGTTCTCCGCGATGCCGTCCTGCATGATCTTGACGCTGGTGGCACGGAAGCGGCCCCGGCTCACGGCGGTCCGCCGTTCGACGAGTTCGGGGATCTGCTCGGCGCCGCGCGCCCGGTCCCACCACAGGGCACCGACGACGCGCGCGGTGAGCAGCCCGTCGGCGATCAGGGCGTGGTAGGCGGACACCGGGTCGGTCATGTTCGCGTAGTAGCCGACGATGGCGTCCTGCCAGGCGGTGACACCCAGGGAGTGCAGCACGCGCTGGGCACGCAGCAGCGCGGCGGTCCGCTCGCCCGGGGTGACCGGCGGCAGGAGCCGGCCGACGAGGTGGAGGGCGCCCTCCTGGAGCATCCCGGTGGGGTTGCCGTCGGCGTCGCGCTCGATGCGGCCGTCCGCGGGGTCGGGGGTGTCCCGTGTGATCCCGGCGAGTTCCAGGGCGCGGGAGTTGACCCAGGCCCCGTGGTGGTCCCGGTTGGGCAGGAAGACCGGACGGTCGGCGACGACGCCGTCCAGGAGCGCGGCGGTGGGGGTGCCGCCGGGGAAGGCGTCCAGCGACCAGCCACCGCCGGTGATCCACTCGGCGCCGGGATGCCCGTCGGCGTACGCGCGGACGAGCCGCAGGTACTCCTGCGCCTCGTGGGCCTCCGCGAGATGGCACTGGCCCAGCTCGATGCCGGCGCCGAGCGGGTGGACGTGGGCGTCCTGGAAACCGGGCAGCAGCATCTTCCCGGCCAGGTCCACGACCTCGGTGCCGGGCCCGATCAGCTCCCTCACCTCGTCGTGGCCGACGGCGGCGATGCGGCCGTCGCGCACCGCCACCGAGGTGGCCCGGCCGAGGACGGGGTCGACGGTGTGCACCGGGCCGCCGGTGAGGACGAGGTCGGCGTGCGGGTGGGACATGGCGTGCGCTCCAGGGGCAGGGGTCGCAGGGCTTCGGGCTTCGGGCAGTGCGTCAGACGGTCGTACGGTCCACCGGCAGGGTCAGGGCGTCCGCGTCCGTGCCGCGGCCGGTGGCGAAGTAGGGAGAGCGTCGCACGGCGAGCGCGCCCATGCCGACGCCGATGCTGGTGGTGGCCGCGGTGCTGGAGGCGGTGATGGCGACGCCGTCGACGACACCCAGCGAACGGCGCAACTGGGCGGGGGATCTGGCGGGTCCGGGGG
>NZ_JARAVK010000529.1:0-2025 GCF_033792765.1 Streptomyces sp. PA03-6a
GCACAACATCCAGCCCCGCAGATTCAGGCCGCACAGGCGTACCCGCCCCCGCCAAGGACTCCGCACCAGGCAGCACCCCCGCAGCCGCACCCAGCTCCCCCACCACAGATGCGGCCAGCCGGTCCTGTGCAGCGCCAGCACCCCGCAACCCACCACGAACAGAACCAGCCGCAGAAACAGGACCGACCGCAGAAACGGAACCGGCCGCGGGCTCGGTCACCGAGGCAACACCAGCAGACGCAGCAGCCGGCACAGGACTCGCCCCACCCACACGAGCAGCACCACCATCCACGGCACCAGCGCCGGGCACCGCATGCTCCACACCACCGAGCACATCACCGGGACCACCCGCGGCCGTTGCCGGAAGAACACCAGCCCCGCCGGGAGAACCGTCTGCGGCCTCGAAACCCGCAAGCCCGGCAACAGTGCCCACCTCCGGGACCGGCACGATGTGGTCACCGAACCCGGCACCACCAGCACCAGCACCAGCACCAGCCCCAGCCCCGGCCCCAGCGCTTGTGCCGGGGGCCGAGCTCTGGGCGGTGACGGTGCCAGAAGCGGCGTCCATGACAGCCGGCCCCACACCACTGCCCTCCGCACCCGGCCCTGCCACCACCGGCCGCTGCCGCCCAGGAACCGTCCCACCCGTGCCGTCATGCGGCCACAGCCGGTTCACCTCACTGACCAGCCAGCTCATATCCCGACCGGACACGTTCCCAGCGCCCGCGAAAGAAGCTCCGGTACCCGGACCGGCGCCCGTAGCTTCGCGGGGACGGTCCACGGGCATACCGCCCGTGCCCGTGTCCCCGTCGGCGGAACCCGTGCCGCTATCGCGGCCCGCACCGCCGAAAGCCCCATCGCCGACCGCAGCAGCACCTCCACCGCCGGTGGAGGAGACAGTCCGGTCAACAAACGCCAGAGCAGTCTGCACCTGCAGATAGGCCGCACTGTCCTTTGTCAACCCGTCCTGCAACTCCTCCAGGACCTGCCGCTTCTGCGCTTGGTCATCCACCAGTGCCATCCTGACAATCGGGCCACGCCCCGAACCAGGCGGCTGAGAACGAAGCCCGGCACGCTCGGCCGACACGTGCCTGATAACGGCGTCCGCAGCCGCCTGGCCAGACCGGCGGGCCACCGCAACAGCACCCCACTCACGGGCAGTCCAGCCCGCGGTTGAGCGGGTAAACAAGCTGTCGGGCATGACGCCGCGGACCAGGGCCGTGATCTCGGTTTGTTCACGGACCGACAGAGCCGCCCATTCCAGGCCGAGGATATCTATACCCCGGTGTCTCAGCTCGTCAGCAGCCTGCATGATGCGAAAGGGCGCCTCGGCATTTTTGCCCCCGAAGCTTTTCAGCGCCTCGTGGTAGTCGGCGAACGCATCGAGGGCACGGGAGGTTACTAGTCTCTTGATGACGGCGGCCGCGAACGCCTCACCGGAGCGGCTGGCCTCCGCGACAGTACCCCAGTCCTTTTCAGTCCAGTGCTCAATGTGACGCGGTTTGATCCACCTGCTCACCAAGGTGCGAGTAACTGCTTTTTGACTGGCCGGCAGGGCCATCCAATCCAGGGTGTAGACATCTGAACCCCCGAGCCCCGCAGGGGCGTAGAAAAATTTCGAGGCCGCCAAGGCCGGATTTTCGTTGGCGTGTGCGGCAGCCACGTGTTCGCGGAAGGAGGTGAACTCATCGCGGTTACGGACGGTGAGTATTTTCTTGATGGTGGCGGCCGCAACCGCCTTGCCGGCGCGGTGTGCCGCGGCAACCGCGTTCCACTCTGACTCTTCCCACTCCTCACTATTCAACGACCCGGCCGACCAACCGGCGAAAATTTGAATTTCGCGTTGTTCGTGCAGCCAGTGCTTCCACGGAAGGCGGTAGACATCCTCTTCGTTGACGCCCATCGCCCTCAGCGCAGCGTCAGCCTGGTCGAGACGGGTGACCGCGTCATCACCAGAGCTCGCCTCGTAGAGGGATGCGCGGAGGCTGACGAGGGGATCCTGGCCGGTGACCATCTTCTTGATGA
>NZ_JARAVK010000052.1:0-44564 GCF_033792765.1 Streptomyces sp. PA03-6a
CCTCCCTGCGGGGCGGGCGGGGCGGGCGGGCCCTTGGAGTTGGAGGTCGCCGGCGACCGGCGCCTTTTCGACCGGCTCCTGGCCCGGGACCAGGAGGCGTAGCCAAGGAGGGGACCCGGGGCCGCCGGACGACCGGCGGCCCCAGAGGCGTCTCAGGCGCGGGCCGCGGCCGCCGCGGCCGGCTCGTCCTGACGGGCGGCGAGCGAGGCGACGATCTCACCGGCCCGGACGGCGGTGGTGGACAGCAGCGTGGAGGTCAGCCCGTGCGTGTGCTCGGTGCCGCCCTGCACGTAGATGCCCGCCCGCACCTCGGGGGCGACCTCGACGCGGTGGTCGCGGCCGACGCGGAGGGCGTCGCCGTCGTCGCGCAGGCAGATCTTGGCGGACTCCCCGAGGAGCGTGCCGACGTCCTGCGAGCGGTACCCGGTGGCGTGCACGAGGACGTCCGCCTCCAGGACGTGCCGCTCGCCGGTCGGCAGGAACTCCACCGTCACGTCGAGGCCGTCGTCCGCGGCGCTCACGTCGCGGATGCGGGAGACGTTGAGGAAGCGCAGCCGTTCGCGGCCCTGCACCTTCTCGCGGTAGGAGGTCGCGTACAGGGCCTCGATGAGGTCCATGTCGACCACCGAGTAGTTGGTGCTGCGGTGGTAGTCGACGAGGGACTGCTTCACCTCGGACGGGGAGCCGAAGTAGAGGTCCACCGCCTCCGGGTCGAAGATCCGGTTGGCGAAGGGGCTGTCGTCGGCGGGCGTGTAGCCGTACTTGGCGAACACCGCGCAGATCTCCGCGTCGGGGAAGGTGCGGTGCAGGAAGTCGACCGCCTCGGCCGCGCTCTGGCCGGCGCCCAGGACGACGGCCCGGCGCACCGGGGTGCCCGTCGCGGTGAGCTCGGCGACCCTGGGCAGCAGCTGGCTGTTGTGCCACACCCGGTCCGACAGCTCGGTGCCCGGCGGCAGGTGCGGCTCGAGCCCGACGGCCACGCTGATGTTGCGGGCTCGGTGGGTGACCGTCCGCGCGGGGTCCTCGGGGTCCCGGCACGTCACGTCGAGGTGGTCGACCTCGCCGCCGGCGTCGCGGACCGGTGTGACGGACAGCACTTCGCAGGAGTAGTCGACGACGTCGGCGACGCGGGCGGCGGCCCACTCGAAGTAGTCGTGGAACTCCACGCGGAGCGGGAAGAGCGTCTTCTGGTTGAGGAAGTCGACCAGCCGGCCCTGTTCGCGCAGGTAGCACAGGAAGCTGAAGTCGCTGGTCGGGTTGCGCATGGTGACCAGGTCCTTCAGGAACGAGACCTGCATCGTCGCGTCGTCGATCAGCATGCCGCGGTGCCATCCGAAGCGGGGCTGCCGCTCCAGGAAGCGGGCGTTGATCCGCCGGGAGGCGGGGACTTGTGCGTTGTGCTCCTCGATGGCTATCGCCAGAGCCAGATTTGACGGACCGAAACCGATTCCCAGGATGTCGTGGATCGTGTCCGGCTCATTGAGCGGTGCTGTCACCGTTGCATCGCCTCCCTATGCGCGCCACATACTAGATAAGGTAAGCCTAACCTTGCAATAATCACTGAAGGAGAGGCAGCCCATGCGGGTCGTCATGTTCGGCTATCAGACCTGGGGACACCGGACGCTGCAGGCCCTGCTGGAGTCGGATCACGAGGTCGTCCTCGTCGTGACCCACCCCAGGAGCGAGCACGCGTACGAGAAGATCTGGGACGATTCGGTGGCGGAACTCGCCGAGAAGCACGGCGTGCCCGTGCTGCTGCGCAACCGCCCCGACGACGCCGAACTGCTGGAGGCCATCCGCGCCGCGGCACCCGACATCATCGTCGCCAACAACTGGCGCACCTGGCTGCCGCCGGAGATCTTCGACCTCCCGCCGCACGGCACCCTCAACGTGCACGACTCCCTGCTCCCCGCCTACGCGGGTTTCTCCCCGATCATCTGGGCGCTGATCAACGGCGAGGAGCGCGTCGGCGTCACCGCCCACCGCATGGACGGCGAACTGGACGCCGGCGACATCCTGCTGCAGCGCTCGGAGCCCGTCGGCCCGGACGACACCGCGACCGACCTCTTCCACCGCACCTGCGACCTGATCGCACCCCTCGTGCGCGAGTCCCTGGACCTGATCGCCTCCGGCCGCGCCAAGTGGACGCCCCAGGACCGCTCCCGCGCCAGCTTCTTCCACAAGCGCTCCGTCGAGGACAGCCGCATCGACTGGAACTGGCCCGCCGAGGACCTGGAACGCCTGGTGCGGGCGCAGTCCGACCCGTACCCCAACGCCTTCACGTACCACCGCGGCGAACGCATCAGGATCGTCTCCGCCGCCGTCTCGCAGGCCCGCTACGGCGGCACGCCCGGCCGCATCTTCATCCGCGAGGGCGACGGCGTCGTCATCGTCGCCGGCGCGGACGCCCGCGGCGGCCACCGCAAGGGACTGCTGGTGCGCACGGTCCGCACGGACGACGGCACCGAGTACGCGGCCGGCGACTGGTTCCGCACCATGGGCGGCTACCTGACCGCGCGTCCGTGACGACGGCCCTGGCCGGCCCCGGGCCGCTTCCCGCCCTGCGCGCGCTCGGGGGCCGCACCGTCGTCGTGAAGGTGGGTGGCAACGCCATGGGCGACGGCGCTCTGCTGCGCACCTTCGCGCAGGACGTCGTCCGCATCCGGGAGGCCGGGGTGCGGGTCGCGGTGGTGCACGGCGGCGGCCCGCAGATCAGCGCCCAGCTCGACCTGATCGGCATCGAGGCCCGCTTCGTCGGCGGGCTGCGGGTCACCACCCCCGAGGTCCTGGACGTCGCGCGGATGGTCCTGGCCGGCAAGGTCCAGCGGGACCTGGTGGGGCTCCTCAACGAGCACGGGCCGTACGCCGTGGGGCTCACCGGCGAGGACGCGCACACGCTGACCGCGGTGCGCCGCTACGCCGAGGTCGACGGCGAGATCGTCGACATCGGCCTCGTCGGCGAGGTGACGGAGGTCAACACGGCGGCCGTGGACGTGCTCCTGGACCACGGCCACATCCCCGTCGTCTCCTCGCTGGGCCGGGGCACGGACGGCCAGATCTACAACGTCAACGCGGACGCGGCTGCCGGGGCCCTGGCCGCCGCGCTCGACGCCGAGGCGCTGGTCGTCCTCACCGACGTGCCCGGGCTGTACGCCGACTGGCCGCGCCGCGAACGGGTCCTGGACCGGCTCACCGCCGCCGAACTGGAGGCGATGCTCCCGGCGCTGGGCGGCGGCATGGTGCCCAAGATGGAGAGCTGCCTGCGGGCCGTCCGGGCGGGCGTCCGCACGGCCCGCGTGCTGGACGGCCGCGCCCCGCACGCCCTGCTGCGCGCGCTGTCCGTCGGGCCGGGCGGCGCCGGCACGACCGTCCTGCCGGGCTAGGGCCGTGAGGTTCGCCGGGGTGGCCGGGCCGCGGTCGCCCGCGCCTGTCCGCCCCGGCGGCCGAAGCCGGCAGCCGGTCAGTCGGTTCCTGCCGGCCAGTCGCCTTCGTCCCCCGGCTCGGGCAGGATGCGGCCTCCCTCGGCGGCGAACCGGGCCGGGCTGTCCTTGATGATCACGAGGATGTGCGTCTCCGGCACGCCGGTCACCCTGCTGCCGGCGGCCGAGATGTCCTTGGCCAGCTGTGTCTTCTCCGTGTCCGCGTGGCCCGCCCGTGTGGTCGCCTCGATCAGCAGGGGACGTGAGGGAGCCGCATCCGTGAAGACGCTGCCTTCGGGCAGTTCGGCGAACGTCACGTGCACGAAGGAAGTGGGCGCCCCGGTGATCGACGCGTGGAGACGCGTGATCTCCGCCGCCAACTCGGCCTTCTGCCGCGCCGAGACCGTGTTCTGCGTGGTGACCACATGGTAGACAGGCATGGCCGGCTCCGATCAGCCGTGCGGACCCCGTACCAACACCGTAGGCCGCAGCCGTACGCGCCGCAGGTCGGCGGTGTCCGGCTCCCGGATCGCCTCCGGCCCGCCACCGGGCGGGTCACTCGGCGGCGACGGGGACCGCCTCGTGGTGGCGGCCCATGGGGATCACCAGCGGGGTGCCGCTCACCGGGTCGGTGGTGACCTGGCAGCGCAGGTCGAAGACGTCCTCGACGGTCCCGGCGGTGATCACCTCGGCCGGTGTGCCCTCGGCGGCGATCCGCCCCGACTTCATCGCGATGACGTGGTCGGCGTAGCGGCAGGCCTGGTTGAGGTCGTGCAGGACCATCACCACCGTGCGGTGCTCTCGGCGGTTGAGGTCGGTGACGAGGTCCAGGACGTCGATCTGGTGGGCAAGGTCCAGGTAGGTGGTCGGTTCGTCCAGCAGGAGGACGGGGGTGCCCTGGGCGACGGCCATGGCGATCCAGGCCCGCTGGCGCTGGCCGCCGGACAGCTCGTCCACGGCCCGGTTCGCGAGCTCGGTCATGCCGGTCGCCGCCAGTGCCTCGTGGACCGCCAGCTCGTCGGCCTTGGACCACTGCCGCCACCACGTCTGGTGCGGCGAACGGCCGCGGCTGACCAGGTCGATGACGGTCAGCCCCTCCGGGGCCACCGGGGTCTGCGGCAGGATGCCCAGCCGTTGGGCGAGTTCCCTGGTCGGCACCGACCGCAGGGCGCGGCCGTCGAGTTCGACGACGCCCTGACGGGGCGCGAGAAGCCTGGCCAGGGCGCGCAGGAGGGTGGACTTGCCGCAGGCGTTGGCGCCGACGATGGCGGTGATGCGGCCGGAGGGTATGACGAGGTCGAGGTCCTCGACCACCAGCCGGTCGTCGTACGCCAGGTGCAGCCCGCGTGCCCGCAGGTCGGGGCCCGCGGCGGCGGTGGGGGCGGGGTCGGTGGTCGCCATGGGTTCAGCCTCCTGAGCCCGCGCGGTTGGCGCGGATGAGCAGCCAGAGCAGGACCGGCGCGCCGATGACGCCGGTGACGATCCCGACCGGGAGTTCCGTGCCGGGGATCGCTTCACGCGCGATGAGGTCGGACCCCAGGACGACCAGCGCGCCGGTCAGTCCCGAGGCGGCCAAAGGCGGCCACGCCGTGCCGGCCATCCGCTGGGCGATCTGCGGGGCGGCCAGCGCCACGAAGGCGACCGGTCCGGCCGCGGCCGTGCCGAAGGCGATCAGCCCGACGCCGATGAGCAGCAGGGCCAGCCGTACCGGCTGCACCGGCGTGCCGAGGCCGGCCGCCACGTCGTCGCCCAGCTGCAGGGTCCGCAGCCGGCGGCCCATGCCGAGGGCGAGGGGCACGAGCACGGCCGTGGCGACCGCGAGTTGCGTGACCTGGTCCCAGGTGCGGCCGTTGAGGTTGCCCACCAGCCAGCCGAGGGCGGCCTGCGCCTCGAACCGCTCGCCGCGCGCGACCAGGTAGTCCGTGGCGCTGGTGCACATCCAGGACACGCCGATGCCGACCAGGATGATGCGGTAGCCGGTGGCACCGCCCTTCCACGCCAGCGCGTACACCAGCAGCGCCGTCACCAGCGCTCCGAGCAGGCCGAGGCCCTGGGTGCCCAGGCCGCCGTCCCAGCCGAGCACGATGCCCGCGACCACGGCGGTCCCCGCGCCCTCGGTCAGCCCGATCATGTCGGGGCTGGCCAGCGGGTTGCGGGTCATGGTCTGGTACAGCGCGCCGGAGATGCCGAAGGCGATGCCGACGAGCAGTCCCGCGAGCGCGCGCGGCAGCCGCAACTCCCGTACGACCAGCACCGTTCCGGGGTCGCCGGCGCCGGTGAGGGCCTTGACCACGTCGGCGAACCCGATGGGGTAGTCCCCGAGGGAGACGCCCCAGCAGAAGAGCAGGAACACCGCGACGACCAGGGCGGCGCACACGGCGACCAGCCGCGGCCGGAGCACTCCGGAGACCGGTGGGGCCGCCAGCCGGAAGGGCCGGCGGCCGCGGAGGGGGGCGAGGGCGGTCATGCTCAGACCTCCGCGAGTTTGCGCCGGCGGACCAGGGCGACGAAGAACGGGCCGCCGATGAAGGCGACGAGCACTCCGGCCTGGACCTCGGTGGGCCGTGCGACGACCCGGCCGAGGATGTCCGCGGTGAGCAGCAGGCACGGGGCGAGCACCGCGGAAAGCGGCAGCAGCCAGCGGTGGTCGGGGCCGATGCCCGCGTGCTGGGCCAGCACCCGGGCGACGTGCGGTACGACCAGGCCGAGGAAGACCACCGGGCCGATCACGGCGACCGACGCTCCCGTGAGAAGCATCACCGCGACGACCCCCTGCAGGCGTACGAGGCCGAGCCGGCGCCCGAGGGACGCGGCCACGTCGTCGCCCAGGGCCAGGCTGTTGAGCGCGGGGGCGGCGGCGAGCGCGAGCACCGCCCCGACCGCCAGGAACGGCAGGATGCTCCGCACGACGGTGCCGTCCTGGTCGGCGAGGGTGCCAGCGGACCAGAAGCGGTAGCGGTCCAGGGCGTCGGGATCGGTGAGGACGATCGCGTTGGTCAGCGAGAACAGCAGGAAGGTGACGGCGACTCCGGCCAGCGCCAGCTTCACCGGCGTCGCGCCCGAACGGCCCGTCCGGCCCAGCAGGAAGACCAGCACGCTGGTGCCGAGCGCGCCGGCGAGGGCGAACCAGATCGTGCCGTACAGCGAGCCGAGCCCGAACAGGGCGATGGCGACGACGATCCCGAAGGACGCGCCCGCGCTGACCCCGAGGATGCCGGGGTCGGCGAGCGGGTTGCGGGTCAGGGCCTGCATGAGTGCGCCGGACAGCCCCAAGGCGGCGCCCGCGGTGAGGCCGAGGACGGTGCGCGGTACGCGGACGGTCCAGACGATGTTGTCCACGAGATGGCTCGAGGGGTGGCCGAAAAGCGCCCGGACGACCTGGTCCGGGGGGATGTCGACGGCACCCAGCCCGATCGACAGCACGCACAGTCCGGCCAGGGCGACGACCGGCAACACGACGAGCAGGGCTGGGCGCAGGTTTCCGCGCGCGGTCACCGGCCTGGCCCCACGGCCAGCATCCTTAGGTTAGGCACACCTTAACCCTACCGCCGTGAGCTGTGCGGTCATGCCCCGATGGGGAGGTCTATCAAGTTAGGTAATGCTTACCTTAATATGGCGAGCGGTCACGGCTCGGTCGAGTCGATTCCGCACATAAGGGAAGGCACGGGCACCGGTGTCGGGTAACGAAGAACTGGCGATGGCGGCAAAGGACTTCTGGCGCGAGCGGCTGATTCCGCTCGCACAGGAGACCGTTCTCCCCGTCGACTTCCCCTATCCGCAGCGTCCCGCGGGACCGGCCGCGGTCCGCTCCCGTGCCCTGCCCGGCACGGCCTCGGGTCAGGAACGGCACCTCGCGGCGTACGTCGCCCTGCTCCACCACTACGGCGGCGGGGCCACCGACCTCGTCCTCGCCCACGACGGCCTGCCGCTGCGCGTCGCCCTCACCGCCGACACCACCTTCGCCGGGCTCACCGCGCGGGTGGCCGACGCCGCGGAGCGGGCCCGTGCCCACCGCGCCCCGGCCACCGTCCTCGCCGCCGAGCTGGGCGCCGCGGCGACCCGCGGCGGCGGTCTGCTCTGCAACACCGGCTTCGCCGCCGGCGACTGGGCCGGCGGTCCTCTCGACCTCGAACTGCGGGTGGCGTCCGGCGAGGTCCACGCCGCCTATCACCCGGGCCTCTTCGAGGCCGCCACCGTCGACCGGATCCTCGGCCACTACGCCACCCTCCTCGCCGACGCCACCGCGTACCCCGACCGCGCGGTCGGCGACCTCGCGCTGCTCGACGGGCCGGAGCGGCACCGGGTCCTCCACGAGTGGAACGACACCGACCACGACGTGCCGCTCGCCACCTGGCCCGCCATGTTCGCCGAGCAGGTCCGCACCCGGCCCGACGAGACCGCCCTGGTCTTCGAGGACGTCCGCCTCACCTACGCCGAACTCGACGCCCGCGCCAACCGGCTGGCCCACGCCCTCGTCGCCCGGGGCGCCGGCCCCGAGACGGTGGTGGCACTGGCCGTGCCGCGCTCGGCCGAGCTGATCGTCGCCGAGGTCGCGGTGCTCAAGTCCGGCGCCGCCTACCTGCCGGTCGACACCGACTACCCCGCCGACCGCGTCGCCTACATGCTCGCCGACGCCACGCCGGTGTGCCTCGTCACCACCGCCGAGGTCGCCGCCGACCTGCCCGGCGAGGTGCCCACGCTGCTCTTGGACGCCCCGGAGACCGTCGCCGAGCTCGCCGGGCTGCCGGCCCACGACCCCGGGTCCGGCGGCCGGCTGACGGTCGCGAACGCCGCCTACGTCATCTACACCTCCGGCTCCACCGGCCGGCCCAAGGGCGTCGTCCTCTCCCACGCCGGCGTCGCCAAGCTCGTCGCCACCCAGAGCGAGCGCTTCGGCATCGGCCCGCACAGCCGGGTGCTGCAGTTCGCCTCCCCGAGCTTCGACGTCGCCTTCTGGGACCTGTGCCTCGGCCTGCTCTCCGGCGGACGGCTCGTCGTCGTACCCTCCGAACGACGCGTCCCCGGCCCGCCGCTGGCCGACTACGCGAACGCCCACGGCATCACCTTCATGATCCTGCCGCCCGCGCTGCTCGCCGCCATGCCCGACGACGTGCACCTGCCCGCGGAGGCGACGCTGCTCGCCGGCACCGAGCGCGTCTCGCCCGAACTCGTCGGCCGCTACGCGCGCGGCCGCATGATGTTCAACGCCTACGGCCCGACCGAAGCGACCACCAACTCCACGCTCGGCCTGTGCGATCCCGACACCCCGGCCGGCACCATCGTGCCCATCGGCGTACCCGATCCCGGCACCCGCGCCTACGTCCTCGACGCCCGGCTGCGGCCGGTCCCCGCCGGTGTCGCGGGAGAGCTCTACCTCGGCGGCGCCGGGCTGGCCCGCGGCTACCTCGGGCGCCCCGACCTGACGGCCGAGCGCTTCGTCGCCGACCCCTTCGGCGAACCGGGGGAGCGGCTGTACCGCACCGGCGACCTCGTGCGCTGGAAGTCCGACGGGCGGATGGAGTTCCTCGGCCGCGTCGACAGCCAGGTCAAGATCCGCGGCTTCCGCATCGAGCCCGGCGAGATCGAGTCGGTGCTGCGCGCCCACCCCGGCGTCGCCCAGGCCGCCGTCGTCGTCCGCGAGGACCGGCCCGGCGACCGGCGGCTGGCCGCTTACGTCGTGCCGTCGCTCGACGCCGACGCCGAGGTCGCCGAGTGGAAGGACCTGCACGAACTCCTTTACTCCGCCGCGGGTTCCGAGGGCTTCCAGGAGAACTTCGCCGGCTGGAACAGCATGTACGACGGGCTGCCCATCCCGCTCGCCGACATGCGCGAGTGGCGGACGGCCACCGTCGAGCGCATCGCCGCGCTCGCGCCGCGCCGCGTCCTGGAGATCGGCGTCGGCAGCGGCCTGCTGCTGTCCCGCCTGGCCCCCGGCTGCGAGGCGTACTGGGGCACCGACGTCTCCGAGGAGGCCGTCGCCGCGCTGCGCGCCCAGATCCGCGACGTACCGGAACTCGCCGGTCGCGTCGAGCTGTCGGCCCGCCCCGCGCACGACACCACCGGACTGCCCGAGGGCCACTTCGATGTCGTCGTCATCAACTCCGTCGCCCAGTACTTCCCGGGCGCCGACTACCTCCAGGACGTGCTGCGCAAGGCCGCCGCGCTGCTCGCCCCCGGCGGTGCGATCTTCGTCGGCGACGTGCGCAACCTGCGGCTGCTGCGCACCCTGCGCGCCGCCGTGGAGAGCCGCCGCGGTGCCGGCGACGAGGGCGCCGCCGGTGACGCCGCCGACAAGGAGGCCTTGCGCGCCGCCGTCGACCGCTCGGTGGCGTGGGAGGGCGAACTCCTCGTCGACCCGGACTGGTTCGCGGGTCTCGACGGTTTCGCCGCCCAGGTGCGCGTCAAGCGCGGCGTCCACCACAACGAGCTGACCCGCTACCGCTACGACGTCGAACTGCGCCCGGCACCCACCTCGGTGGAGCCGGACACGGGTGACGAGATCGCGTGGGCGGCCCTCGGCGGCCTCGACGCCCTGGACGCCCGGCTCGCCGCGCGCCCGGAGCGGCTGCGCGTCACCGCCGTGCCCAACGCCCGCCTCACCGAGGACCTCGACGCCCTCGCCGTCCTCGACGACAGCAGCCGCCCCGGCGCAGACGGCGCCGGCAGCGTCGATCCTGAATCGCTGCACGAACTCGCCGCGCGGCACGGCCTGTCCGCCGCCCTGACCTGGACCGGGGACGCCGACGACGGCAGCGTCGACGCCGTCTTCACCGCCGAGGGCGCCGACCCGGGCCCGCTGTACCGGCCCGGCGGCGGCCGCCCGTTCGCCAACCGGCCCGCGCCCTTCCGCGACGTCACCGCGCTGATGCGCACGCTGCGCGCGCACGCCGCCGAATTCCTGCCGGAGTACATGGTCCCCGCGGCCCTCGTGCCCCTGGACCGGCTGCCGGTGACGCCCAGCGGCAAGCTCGACGGCGCCGCCCTGCCCGTCCCCGACTACGCCGCCCTCAGCTCGGGCCGCGCCCCGCGCGACCCCCGCGAGGAGCTGCTGTGCGCCCTGTACGCGCAGGCCCTCGGCGTGCGGACCGTCACGATCGACGACGACTTCTTCGCGCTCGGCGGCGACAGCATCGTGGCGATCCAGCTGCTCGTCCTCGCCCGCCGCGCCGGCCTGCGCCTCACCCCGCGCGACGTGTTCCGGCACCGCACCGTCGCCGCGCTCGCCGAGGTCGCCGAGGAGGGCGGCCCGGACGACGCCACCGCGGAGGAGCAGGCCGCGCCCCTGCTGTCCCTGACGGACGCCGAACTGGCCGCCGTGCGCGGCGACCTCGCGGTCACCGTCGACGAGGTGCTGCCGCTCGGCCCGCTGCAGGAGGGCTTCTTCTTCCACGCCCTCGTCGACGGCGCCGACCACGACGCCTACGTCGTGCAGCAGGCCGTGGAGCTGTCCGGCCCCGTCGACGGCGCAGCGCTGCGTCGCGCCATGGAACGGCTCCTGGAGCGGCACGCTCCGCTGCGCGCCTGCTTCCGCCAGCTCCCCGACGGCCGGCCCGTCCAGGTCGTCACCAGTGGCGCCGTGCTGCCCTGGCGCGAGGTCGACCTGTCCGCGCAGGAGGACGGCGTGCGCCGCGGCCTCGCGGACGCCGTCGCCGCCGACGAGCGGTCCCGGCCCTTCGACCTCGCCCGGCCGCCGCTGCTGCGCTGCGCGCTCGTCCGCCTGGGCGCGGACCGCAGCCGCCTGCTGCTGACGTTCCACCACATCGTCGCGGACGGCTGGTCGCTGCCCGTCCTCCACCGCGAGCTGATGGCCCTGTACGCGGACGACCCGGCGCCGCTGCCCGCGGTGCCCGCGTACGCCGGCTACCTGCGCCGCATCGCCGCCGCCGACCGGGACGCCGCCCGCACCGCGTGGCGTACCGCGCTCGCCGGGCTCGAAGGCCCGACGCGCCTGGTGGACGCGCCCGCGGACGGCGGCCCGGTGGAGCCCGCGCAGATCCGCGTGGAGCTCTCCGAGCGCGTCACGGCCCGCCTCACGGCCCGTGCCCGCGAGCTCCGCGTCACCCTCGGCACCGTCGTGCAGGGCGCCTGGGGCCTGCTGCTGGGCCGGCTGACCGGACAGCAGGACGTCGTGTTCGGCACCACCGTCTCCGGCCGCGACGCCGCCGTCGACGGCATCGACTCCATGGTCGGCCTGTTCATAAACACCCTGCCGACCCGGCTCGCCTGGGACCCGGCCACCGGCCTCGGCACGCTGCTGCGCCGCCTCCAGGACGAGCAGAGCACCCTGCTGGACCACCAGCACCTCGGCCTCGCCGAGATCCAGCGGGCCGCCGGGCACGCGGGCGGCGGCGAACTCTTCGACACCCTCGTCGTCTTCGAGAACTACCCCGCCGAGACCGGCCTCGCCGACCCCTCGGGCACCGTGCGCGTCAGCGGCCACGCGTTCCACGACACCGTGCACTATCCGCTCGCGCTCATCGTGAAGCCCGGCCGCCGCATGGACCTGCGGCTCAAGCACCACGTGCGCCGGATCGACGCCGAGGCCGTCCGCGCCCTCGGCGACCGGCTCACGCTGCTGCTGGAAGCCATCGCCGACGACCCCGGCCGCCCGGTCGGCTCCGTCGACCTGCTCACCCCGCACGAGCACGCCACCGCCCACCTCGACGGCGCCGCCCGCGACGTCCCGGCGACGACGCTGCCCGCCGCCATCGCCGCGCAGACCGCCCGTACCCCCGGCGCGACCGCCGTCGTGTACGGCGACACCACCCTGACGTACGCCGAACTCGACGCGCGCGCCGAGGCGCTGGCCGCGCGGCTGCGCGCCCGCGGCGCCGGCCCCGAGGGCTTCGTCGCCGTCGCCGTCCCGCGTTCGGCGGAACTGATGGTGGCGCTGCTCGGCGTCCTCAAGTCCGGCGCGGCCTACCTGCCCGTCGACCTGGACTACCCCGCCGAGCGCGTCGCCTACATGCTCGCCGACTCAGGCGCCACCACCGTCGTCACCACGGCGGCCGACGCCCCGCGGCTGCCCGCCGTGGAGGGCCTGACACCGCTGCTGGTCGACGCCCCCGCCGAAGACGCCCAGGTGAACGGTGCGGGTGCGGCGGCCCGGCCCGACGACCCGGCGTACCTGATCTACACCTCCGGCTCCACCGGCCGCCCCAAGGGCGTCGTCGTCACCCACCGCGCCGTCGTCAACCGCCTCGCCTGGACGCAGGGCGAGTACGGCCTGACGGCCGACGACCGCGTCCTGCAGAAGACCCCGTCCAGCTTCGACGTCAGCGTGTGGGAGTTCTTCTGGCCGCTGTGCGAGGGCGCCGCCGTCGTCCTCGCCCGGCCCGACGGGCACCGCGACCCGGTCCACCTCGCCGGGCTCGTCCGCGAACAGCGCATCACCACCATGCACTTCGTGCCCTCCATGCTGGAGGCGTTCCTCAGCACGCCGGAGGTGACCGCCGACGCCTCGTGGGCGGCGAGCCTGCGTCGCGTGCTCAGCAGCGGCGAGGCCCTGCCCGGCGCCGCCGCCGCGCGCTGGCAGGCGCTCACCGGGGTGCCGCTGCACAACCTCTACGGGCCCACCGAGGCCGCCGTCGACGTCACCCACCACGCCTTCGACGGCGCCCCGGACACCACCGTGCCCATCGGCCGCCCGGTGTGGAACACGGGCCTGCGCGTGCTGGACGCCTGCCTGCGCCCGGTGCCGGACGGCGTGCCCGGCGAGCTCTACCTGACCGGAGTGCAGCTCGCCCGCGGCTACCACGGCCGCTCCGCGCTCACCGCCGAGCGTTTCGTCGCCGACCCGTACGGCGCGCCCGGCGAGCGGATGTACCGCACCGGCGACCTCGTGCGCCGGCGTTGGGGGTCCCCCCGGACGGAGGCTGGGGGAGGTGTCCTGGAGTACCTGGGCCGCACCGACCGCCAGGTCAAGCTGCGCGGCAACCGCATCGAGCCCGGCGAGACCGAGGCCGCCCTCGTACGGCTCCCGCAGGTCGCCCAGGCCGCGGTGACCGTGCGCGAGCAGCGCCTCGTGGCGTACGTCGTCCCGACGCGCGACTGCCGCCCGGACACCGCCGCCCTGCGCGCCGCCGTGGCCGAGCTGCTGCCCGCGCCGCTCGTCCCGGACGCCTTCGTCGTGCTGGACGCGCTGCCGCTGACCCCCAGCGGCAAGCTCGACCGCGCCGCGCTGCCCGCGCCCGAGGCCGAGCGCGCCCCCGCCCGCGCCCCGCGCACCGACCGCGAGCGGACGCTGACGGAGGTCTTCGCGGCCGTCCTCGGCCTGCCGGACACCGGCCCCGACGACGACTTCTTCCTCCTCGGGGGCGACAGCATCAGCTCCATAGGCGTCGCCAGCCGCGCCCGCGCCGCCGGTCTCGAACTGACCCCGCGCGACGTCTTCGAGCACCGCACCCCCGCCGCCCTGGCCCTGGCCGCCCGCACCGGCGCCACCGCCCCGGAGCGAACCGGCCCCGTCCGCCCCGAGCTGACGCCCGGGGAGACCGAGCGCGTCCACCGCACCGCCGGGGGAGCCGTCGCCGAGATCTGGCCGCTCGCCCCGCTCCAGGAAGGCCTGTTCTTCCACTCCGCCTACGACGACGGCGCCCTGGACGTCTACACCGTCCACGAGACCTTCGACTTCGCCGAGCGCCTGGACGAGGACCGGCTGCGCGCCGCCGCCCGCACCCTGCTCGACCGCAACCCGGGGCTCCGCGCCGGGTTCACCAGCGACGGGCTGCGCCAGCCGGTGCAGTTCATCGTCGCCGAGCCCGAAGTGCCGCTGGAGACCGTCGACCTGTCGGAACTGCCCGCCGCCGAGCAGGAGGTGCGGCTGCGCGCCCTGATGGACGAGGAGCGCACCTGCCGCTTCGACCTGTCCGCGCCGCCCCTGTTCCGCATGCTGCTCGTACGCCGCGGCGCGGAGCACGGCGACCGCCTCGTCATCGGCCGCCACCTGATCCTGTGGGACGGCTGGTCCGCCTGGCTCTTCCTCGACCAGCTCTTCGCCCTCTACGCGACGGGCGGCGACGACGCCGGCCTGCCGCGCCCCGGCTCCTACGGGGACTACCTGGCCTGGCTCGGCACCCAGGACGACGCCGCCGCGACCGCCGCCTGGCGCGCCGCGCTGGCCGGCCTGGAGGAGCCCACCCTGCTCGTCCCGGCCGTCGCCGACGCGGGCCTGGAACCCGTCATCCCCGAGCAGCTGGACGCGGTGCTCCCCGCGGAGCTCGGCGACTCGCTGCGCGAGCGGGCCCGCGCCCACGGCCTCACCCTCAACACGGTGCTCAACGCCGCCTGGGGCCTGACCCTGGCCTCCGCGACCGGCCGCACCGACGTCGTGTTCGGTACGACCGTCGCGGGCCGGCCGACCGAGGTGCCGGACGTCGGACACGTCATCGGCATGTTCCTCAACACCGTTCCCGCCCGCGTCCACCTCGACCCGGCGGAGCCCGTCCTGGACCTGCTGCGGCGCATCCAGGGCGAGCGCCTGGAACTCATGCCGTACGAGTACCTGGGCCTCGGTGTGCTGCAGGCCGAGACCGGTCACCGGCGGCTGTTCGACACCCTCTTCGTGCTGCGCAACAACGACACCGAGGACCGGCTGGAGCGGCTGCGCACCGAGCACGGCGCCGCCGCCGTCGCCAACGTCGACGCCACGCACTACCCCGTCAACCTGATCGTGACGCCGGGGCAGCGCGTCCTCGTCACGCTCGCGCACCGGCCTGACGTCGTCCCGCACGAGACCGCCCGCGCGCTGCTGGACCGCTTCACCCTCCTTCTGGAGCGCTTGGCGCAGGACCTGACGGCCCCCGTCGGCGGTCTCGACCCGCTGCTGCCCGCCGAACACGCCGCCCTGGAGCGGGAGTGGGCCGTCAGCCGCGTCCCGGAGCCCACCGAGACCATCGCCGACCTCCTCGCCGCGCAGGCCGCCCGCACCCCGGACGCGACCGCCCTCGTCTTCGGCGAGCGCACCCTCACCTACGCCGGACTCGACGCGGCCGTGAACCGCACGGCCCGGCTGCTGCTGGCCCGCGGCGCGGGCCCGGAGAAGGTCGTCGCGCTGGGCCTGCCCCGCTCCGCCGAGATGGTCGTGGCCCTCTTCGCGGTGCTGCGGACCGGCGCCGCCTACCTGCCGCTGGAGCTGGACCACCCGGCCGACCGGCTCTCGTTGATGCTGGAGGACGCCCGGCCGCTGCTGCTCCTGACCAACGCCGCCGTCTCCGCCACCCTGGACGCCCGCACCCCGCGCGTCCTGCTCGACGATCCGTCCGTCGCCGCCGAGCTGGCGGAGCTGTCCGACGCCCCGGTCGTCGCGAGCTTCAGCCTGGAGCACCCCGCGTACGTCATCTACACCTCGGGCTCCACCGGCCGCCCCAAGGGCGTCGTCACCCCCTACCGGGGCCTGACGAACATGCAGCTCAACCACCAGAAGGAGATCTTCGAACCGGCGATCGCCGCGGCGGGGGGCCGGCGGCTGCGCGTCGCGCACACCGTCTCCTTCGCCTTCGACATGTCGTGGGAGGAGCTGCTGTGGCTCGTCGAGGGCCACGAAGTGCACGTCTGCGACGAGGAGTTGCGGCGTGACGCCCACGCGCTGACCGCCTACTGCGAGCGGCACCGCATCGACGTCGTCAACGTCACCCCGACCTACGCCCGGCTGCTCATCGAGGAGGGCCTGCTCGAAGGGCACGTCCCGCCGCTGGTGCTGCTCGGCGGCGAAGCCGTCCCCGAGGCGGTCTGGACGCGGCTGCGCGACACCGAGGGGAGTTACGGCTACAACCTGTACGGCCCCACCGAGTACACCATCAACACCCTCGGCGGCGGCACCCACGACAGCGCCACGCCCACCGTCGGCCGCCCCATCCGCGGCACCCGCGCCCACATCCTCGACGCCTGGCTGCGCCCGGTGCCCGACGGCGTCCCCGGCGAGCTGTACATCGCGGGCATCGGCCTGGCCCGCGGCTACCTGGACCGGCCGGGTCTGACCGCCGAGCGGTTCGTCGCCGACCCCTTCGGCGAGCCCGGCGAGCGGATGTACCGCACCGGCGACCTGGTGCGGCGTAACCCGGATGGGAACCTCGACTTCCTCGGGCGCACCGACGACCAGGTCAAGATCCGCGGCTACCGCGTCGAGCCCGGCGAGATCGAGACCGCCCTCAGCCGCCACCCGCGCGTCTCGCAGGCCGCCGTCGTCGTCCGCGACGACCGGCTGATCGGCTACGTCGTCCCGGCCCCCGCCGACGCCACCGAGCGCGAGTCCACCGAGCGCGCCCAGGTCGGCGAGTGGCAGGAGATCTACTCCGACGAGTACGAGGAGATCTCCACCGCCGTCTTCACCGAGGAGTACGCGGGCTGGGACAGCTCCTACGACGGGCAGCCCATCCCCTTCGAGGACATGCACGAGTGGCGCGAGGCCACCCTCGCACGCATCCGCGAACTGCGCCCGCGCCGCATCCTGGAGATCGGCGTCGGCTCCGGCCTGCTGCTGTCGCGGCTGGCCCCGGACGCCGATGCGTACTGGGCCACCGACTTCGCCGCCCCCGTCATCCGCAAGATCGGCGAGGAGCTGCGGCGCGATCCGGAGCTGGCCGCCAAGGTGGAGCTGCGCTGCCGTCCCGCCGACGACCTGGAGGGGCTGCCCACCGGGTACTTCGACACGGTCGTCATCAACTCCGTCATCCAGTACTTCCCCAGCGTGGCCTACCTGGAGTCGGTCGTGCAGGGCGCCATGGACCTGCTCGCCCCCGGCGGCGCGCTCTTCGTCGGCGACGTCCGCAACCTGCGGCTGGCCCGCACCTTCCACACCGAGATCCAGCGCGCGCGGGGCACCGACGGAGAGGAGTTCGAGCGGGCCGTGGAACGCGGCCTGCGCCTGGAGAAGGAACTCCTGGTCGACCCGGACTTCTTCGCGCACCTCGGCTACGGCCTCGACCTGCGCACCAAGCGCGGACGTCACCACAACGAGCTGACCCGGCACCGCTACGACGCCGTGCTCTACCGCGGAGAGGCCTCCGTTCGGCTGGGCGAGGAGTCCGTGGTGGCGTGGTCGCCCGGTCTTGCCGAGCGGCTGCGCGAGGAGCGGCCCGAGCGGCTGCGCCTCAGCGGCGTGCCGGACGGCCGCGTCCGTCCGGACGGCGTCGACCCGGAGACCCTGCACGACCTGGCCGCCGACCTCGGCTGCCGCGTGCTCACGACGTGGGGCGCCGAAGCCGGCACCTACGAGGCCGTCTTCGTCCCGGCCGGCACCACCGGTACGACCGCCGGGCTGTACCGGCCGGGCGGCGGCAGCGCCCCGTACGCCAACGACCCGGCCGCGGGCCGCGACGAGAGCGCCCTGGTCCGCGTGCTGCGCGAGGACCTGAAGCGCGAACTGCCCGAGTACATGGTCCCGGCCGCCTTCGTCACCCTCGACCGGCTGCCGATGAACGCCAACGGCAAGCTCGACGTGCGGGCGCTGCCCGACGCCGAGCCGGCCGTGGCCCTCGGCGGCGGACGCGGACCGCGCACCCCGCAGGAAGAGGTGCTGTGCCGCCTCTTCGCCGAGGTGCTGGCCCTGCCGTCGGTGGGCGCCGAGGACAGCTTCTTCGACCTGGGCGGCCACTCGCTGCTCGCCACCCGCCTGGTCAGCCGGGCCCGCACCGAGCTCGGCGCCGAACTCGCCATCCGCGACCTCTTCGAGGCCCCGACGCCCGCCCGGCTCGCGGAGCGCGCCGACGCCGGACGGCCCGCCCGCCCCGCGCTCACCGCGGCCGCCGAACGGCCCGCCCTCGTCCCGCTCTCCGCCGCGCAGCGCCGCCTGTGGCTGGTGGAAGGCCTCACCGGCGGCGGCGCCGCGTACAACTTCCCGCTCGTCTTCCGGCTGCGCGGCGCCCTGGACACCGACGCACTGCGCCGGGCCCTTGGCGACGTCGCGGCCCGCCACGAGGCGCTGCGCACCCTGATCGGCGAGCAGGACGGCGAGCCGTACCAGCGGATCGTCCCCGCGGCCGAAGCCCTGCCGGGGTTCAGCGTCGCCGAGTGCGCCGAGTCCGACCTCCCCGGGCTGATCGAGGCGGCCCAGCGCCGCCCGTTCGACCTGACGGAACACCTGCCGCTGCGCTGCGAGGTGTTCCGGGTCGGCGCCGACGACCACGTGGTGGCCGTGGTGCTGCACCACATCACCACCGACGAGTGGTCCGACCGCCCCTTCATGGCGGACCTGACCGCCGCCTACACCGCCCGCGCCGCGGGCTCCGCCCCGGCCTGGCAGCCGCTGCCCGTCCAGTACGCGGACTACACCCTGTGGCAGGAGCGCCTGCTCGGCACCGTCGGTGACACGCAGCTCGCCTAC
Source organism: Streptomyces sp. PA03-6a (assembly GCF_033792765.1). Classification (NCBI taxonomy): domain Bacteria; kingdom Bacillati; phylum Actinomycetota; class Actinomycetes; order Kitasatosporales; family Streptomycetaceae; genus Streptomyces; species Streptomyces sp. PA03-6a. Next base: position 18,742 of record NZ_JARAVK010000052.1, read on the forward strand.
TGGACCGACCGGTTGCGTGACCTGCCCGAGGAGCTGGCGCTGCCGCTCGACCGGCCGCGTCCCGCCGCGCCCACCGGCGCCGGCGCGATCGCGCGCGGTGAGGTGCCCGTGGGGCTGGGCCGGGAACTGCGGGAGCTGTCCACCGCGACCGGCACCAGCATGTTCATGCTGTTCCAGGCCGCGACCGCCGCGCTGCTGCACCGGCTCGGCGCGGGCGAGGACGTCCCGCTCGGCGCGCCCATCGCCGGCCGTACCGACAGCGGTCTCGACGACCTCGTCGGCTTCTTCGTCAACACCCTCGTGCTGCGCACCGACCTGTCCGGCAACACACTGACGTTCCGTCAATTGCTTGGCCGGGTCCGCGAGTCGGCCCTTGAGGCCTTCGAGCACCAGGACATGCCCTTCGACCGGGTCGTGGAGGCGGTGAACCCGCCCCGCGCGGCGGGCCGCAACCCGCTGTTCCAGGTGATGCTGGGCTACCACCACCGCCCCGACGGCGACCCCGACGTCTTCGGGCTGCCCACCGAGTGGTTCGACATGGACACCGGCACGGCCAAGTTCGACCTCGACTTCACCTTCGTCGACCACGGCGAGGCACACCCACTGGCTCTGCTGCTGGAGTACGCGACCGACCTGGCCGACGAGGCCACCGCCGCGCTGCTCGTCGCCCGCCTGGTCCTGCTGCTGCGGCAGGCCGCGGCCCACCCGGACCTCCCGCTGGCGGAGTTCGACCTGCTCACGCCCGCCGAGCACGAGGCCGCCGCCGTCGCCTGGAACGACACGACGCGGCACGGAGCGGAGACCCGGGCGGTGCCCGAGATCCTCGCCGACACCGTACGGGCCCACCCGGAGCGGACGGCCCTGGTGACCGCCTCCGGCACGCTGACCTTCGCCGAACTGGGCGTCCGCGTCGACTCCGTCGCCGCCCTGGTCCGTGCGCACGGCGCGGCCGAGGGCACGGTGGTGGCCCTCGCGCTGCGGCGGCACGCCATGGTCCCGGCGATCCTCGCCGTGCTCGCCTCGGGCGCCGCCTACCTGCCGCTCGATCCCGCCCTGCCCGCCGACCGGCTGGAGTTCATGCTCCGCGACGCAGGCCCGGTCTGCCTGCTCACCACCGCCGACCTCGCCGAACGCCTCCCGGCCACGCCGGGCGTCGCGCGGCTGCTGCTCGACGGGCCACTGCCCGAGGCCGAGTTCGCACACCCCGCCGGGTACCCGCCGCCGAGTGCCGCGTACACCCTCTACACCTCCGGCTCCACCGGCACCCCCAAGGGCGTCATCGGCACCCACCGGGGCCTGTCCAACCTCTTCGGCGCCCACCTGCGCGACATGGTCGAACCGGCTGTCCGTGCCACCGGCCGCGCGGTCCTGAAGGCCGCGCACACCGCGTCGTTCAGCTTCGACGCCTCCTGGGACCCGCTGCTGTGGCTGCTGGCCGGCCACGAACTGCACGTCGTGGACGAGACGACGATGACGGAACCGGCCGCGCTCCTCGCGCACCTGGCGGAGACCGGCGCCGACTACGTCGACCTCACCCCGACCTACCTGGGCGAGCTGACCCACCACGGTTTCCTCGCCGCGGGCGGCTACGCGCCCGCCGTCCTCACCGTCGGCGGCGAGGCCACCCCGCCCGGCCTGTGGCAGCGGCTGTCCGGGCTCCCCGGCACCCAGGTGCACGACCTGTACGGGCCCACCGAAGCCTCCGTCGACGCCTACGGTCGCCACAACGGCGCACCGGAGTGGGCGGCGCCGCTGGACAACACCCGCGCGTACGTCCTCGACGAGCGGCTGCGCCCGGCACCGCTCGGTGTGGCCGGCGAGCTCTACCTCGCCGGAGCGGGCCTGGCCCGCGGCTACCTCGGCCGGCCGGACCTGACCGCCGAGCGGTTCGTCGCCGACCCGTACGGCACCCCCGGCGAGCGCATGTACCGCACGGGCGACCTGGCGCGACGCCGGGCCGACAGCACCCTTGAGCACCTGGGCCGTACCGACGACCAGGTCAAGATCCGCGGCTTCCGTGTGGAGCCCGGCGAGATCGAGTCCGTCCTCACCGCCGATCCCGGTGTGTCCACGGCCGCCGTCGTCGTCCGCGAGGACACCCCCGGCGTGCCGCGCCTCGTCGCGTACGTCGTCCCCGCCCCCGGCCACGAGCCCGACCCGGCCGCGCTGCGCGCCCGTGTCGCCGCCGTGCTGCCCGAGCACATGGTGCCCGCGGCGTTCGTGAACCTGGCGGCCCTGCCGCGCACCGTCAACGGCAAGCTGGACCGGGCCGCGCTGCCCGCCCCCGACCTGTCGTCCGCGGTCGGCGGCCGCCTGCCCCGCACCCCGCGCGAAGAGCTGCTCGCCGAGCAGTTCGCGGCCGTGCTGGGCCTGGAACGGGTCGGCATCGACGACGACTTCTTCGTCCTCGGCGGCCACTCGTTGCTCGCGATGCGTCTGATCAGCCGCATCCGTACCGCGCTCGGCGGCGAGGTCACGCTGCGCGCCGTCTTCGACTCGCCCACCGTCGCCCGGCTCGCCACCCTGCTGGACAGCCGGGGCGCCGAGGAGCGTCCGGCCCTGACCGCCGGCCGCGCCCTGCCCGAGCGGCTGCCGCTCTCCTCGGCCCAGCGCCGGCTGTGGCTGCTGCACCAGGTCGATGCCGCCGACCCCTCGTACAACCTCCCGGCCGCCTGGCGCCTGACCGGCGCCCTGGACCGTGCCGCGCTGGAGGCGGCGCTGAACGACCTCGTCGCCCGCCACACCACCCTGCGCACGGTCTTCCCGGCCGTGGACGGCGTGCCCCACCAGCACGTCCTGGCCCCGGAGCAGGCGCGCGTGACGCTCGGCACCGCGACCCCCGACGAACTGCCCCGGATCGCCGCGCGGCCGTTCGACCTGGAGCGCGAACTCCCGCTGCGTGCCCACCTGTCCGCGACCGGTCCTGACGAGCACGTACTGCTGCTCGTGCTGCACCACATCGCCACCGACGAGTGGTCCGACCGGGCCCTGCTCGCCGACCTCGGCACCGCCTACGCCGCGCGCGCCGCAGGCCACGGCCCCGACTGGGCCCCGCTGCCGGTGAGTTACGCCGACTACACGCTCTGGCAGCGCGAGCTGCTGGAGCACTCCGGCGACGACCTGCTCGCGTACTGGACCGAGACCCTGCGCGGCCTCCCCGAGGAACTGGCGCTGCCCACCGACCGGCCGCGCCCCCAGGAGTCCTCGCACACCGGCGGCACCGTGGGCTTCACGATCCGGCCCGAGCTGGAACGCTCCCTGCGCGCGCTCGCCCGCCGCGAGGGCGCCAGCATGTTCATGGTCTCCCAGGCCGCCGTCGCCGCCCTGCTGCACCGGCTCGGCGCGGGCGAGGACATCCCGCTCGGCGCGCCCGTCTCCGGGCGCGCGGACGAGCGCCTGGAGGACCTCGTCGGCTTCTTCGTCAACTCCCTCGTGCTGCGGACCGACCTGTCCGGCGCGCCCGGCTTCGCGGAGCTGCTGCGCCGCGTCCGGACCGCCGACCTGGCCGCGTACGAGCACCAGGACCTGCCCTTCGAGCGGCTGGTCGAAGCCCTCAACCCGAGCCGCTCGCTGGCCCGGCACCCGCTCTTCCAGGTGATGGTCGTCCATCTCGCCGAGCGCGCCGGCACCCCCGTGCTGCCGGGCCTCACGGCACGCCCGGAGCCGGTCGGCCAGGACACCGCCAAGTTCGACCTCAGCTTCGACTTCGTCGAGCAGGGCGAGGGCAACGGCATCCAGGGCTGGATCGAGTACAGCGCCGACCTCTTCGACCGGCCGACCGCCGAACTCCTCGCCCGCCGCATGGAACGCCTGCTGGAGCAGGCCGCCGCCGCACCCGAGCGGCCCGTCGGGCACCTGGACGTACTGGAGGACGACGAACGCACCCGCGTCCTGGGGGAGTGGAACGCCACCGGCCACGCCGTGCCCGGCCGCACCCTCCCCGAGCTGTTCCGCGCCCAGGCCGCCGCGACCCCGGCCGCGCCCGCGCTGCTGGTGGAGGACACCCCGGTTGCGTACGCGGAGCTGGACGCCCGCGTCGAACGCCTCGCCCACGTCCTCGCCGGCGCGGGCGTCGGCCCGGAGTCCACGGTGGCCGTCGCGCTGCCGCGCTCGGCGGCCCTGGTCGTCACCCTGCTCGCCGTCCACCGCGCGGGCGGCGCCTACCTGCCGCTCGACACCGACTACCCGGCGGAACGGCTGGCGTTCATGCTCGCCGACGCCCGCCCGGTGTGCGTGGTGACCACCGACGGCGTCGGCCTGCCGGACACCGACGCGCCGCGCCTCCTGGTCGACGCCGACGGCGCCCCGGCGGCGGACGCCGCCACCGGCCCGCTCCCGCAGGCGTACGACCCGCTCCGGCCCGCCTACGTCATCTACACCTCCGGCTCGACCGGCCGTCCCAAGGGCGTCGTCCTACCGCAGGAGGGCATCGTCAACCGCCTGCTGTGGATGCAGGACACCTACGGCCTGACCGCCGACGACCGCGTGCTGCAGAAGACGCCGTCGAGCTTCGACGTGTCGGTCTGGGAGTTCTTCTGGCCGCTGATCACCGGCGCGACGCTCGTCGTGGCGCGCCCCGAGGGCCACAAGGACCCGGCCTACCTCGCCAGGCTCATCCAGGACAGCGGCGTCACCACGGCGCACTTCGTGCCGTCGATGCTGCGTGCCTTCCTTGACGAGCCGGCCGCGGCCGGCTGCACCGGACTGCGCCGTGTGATCTGCAGCGGCGAGGCGCTGCCCGCCCCGCTCGCCGCCCGTTTCCACGCGGTGCTGGGCACGGCCGGGCTGCACAACCTGTACGGCCCCACGGAGGCGTCCGTCGACGTCACCGCCCACCACGTCACGCCGGGGGCCGGCACCGTCCCCATCGGCCGTCCGGTGTGGAACACCCGCACCTATGTGCTGGACGCCTCGCTGCGCCCGGTTCCCCCTGGCGTGCCGGGTGAGCTGTACCTCGCGGGCGTCCAGCTGGCGCGCGGCTACCTCGGCAGGGCCGGGCTGACCGCCGAGCGGTTCGTCGCCGACCCGCACGGGGAGCCCGGGAGCCGGATGTACCGCACCGGCGACCTGGCCCGCTGGACGCGCGAGGGGGAGCTGGACTACCTGGGCCGCGTCGACGACCAGGTCAAGCTGCGCGGCTTCCGCGTCGAACCGGGTGAGATCGAGGGAGTGCTGTCCGGGCATCCCGCGGTCGCCTCGGCCACCGTCCTGCTGCGCGACGAGCGCCTGGTGGCGTACGTCGTCCCCGCTCCGGGACAGGACGCCGGCACGGCGACGCTGCGCGCCCACGCGGCCGCCGCGCTGCCGGAGCACATGGTGCCCGCCGCCTTCGTCGTCCTGGACGGACTCCCGCTCACGCCGAACGGCAAGCTCGACCGCGCGGCCCTGCCCGCGCCGGACTTCGCCGCCCAGGTCACCGCGACCGTGCCCCGCACCCCGCGCGAGGAGCGCATGTGCGAGCTCGTCGCTGCCGTCCTCGGCCTCGAACGGGTCGGCGCCGACGACGACTTCTTCACCCTCGGCGGCGACAGCATCGTCGCCATGCAGCTCGTCGTCCGGGCCCGCGCCGCCGGGCTGACGATCACGCCGCGCGACGTCTTCCGCCACAAGACCCCCGCGGGCCTGGCGGCCGTCGCCGTCGACACCGTCCGCGAGGACACCGAGGGCGACACCGAGCTGCTCCCGGATCTCACCGACGCCGAGCGCGCCGAACTCCCCGGCGCCGGAACGGCCGAGTTGTTGCCGCTCACCCCGCTCCAGGCCGGCCTGCTCTTCCACGCCTCCTTCGACTCCGGCGACCAGGGACCCGACGTCTACACCGTCCAGGTGTCGTACGACATCGAGGGCGAGCCCGACCCCGAGCGGCTGCGCGCCGCCGGGCAGGCCCTGCTCGACCGGCACGAGAGCCTGCGCGCGGGCTTCCGCTACCTCTCCTCCGGCCGCCCGGTGGCCGTCGTGCCGCGCTCGGTGCCGCTGCCGTGGCGCCACGTCGACCTCACCGCCGTCCCGGACGCCGGGCAGGAGTGGGAGCGTCTGCTGCTCCAGGAACGCCGCCGCTTCGACCCCGCCGAACCGCCGCTGCTGCGGCTGCTGCTGGCCAGGACGGGCGAGGGCGCCCACCGCCTCGTCCTGTCCCACCAGCACCTGCTGCTCGACGGCTGGTCGGTGCCCCGCCTGATGGCGGAACTGACCGCCCTCTACGAAGGGACCACCCCGCCCGCCGGCGCCCCCTACCGCGACTACCTGCGCTGGCTCGCGGCGCAGGACACGGCGGCCTCCGCGGCCGCCTGGGCCGCGGCCCTGGACGCGCTGGAGGAGGCCACCCACCTGGTGCCCGCCGACGCAGGCCGGGCGCCGGTCGTGCCGCTCACCCACACGGTCGAGGCCGACGAGGAGCTGACGGAGGCGCTGGGCGCGCTCGCCCGGCGCCGTGGGCTCACCGTCAACACCCTCGTGCAGGCCGCCTGGTCGGTCGTGCTGTCCCGGCTGACCGGCCGCGACGACGTGGTGTTCGGTGCGACGGTCGCGGGTCGTCCGCCGGAGCTGGACGGCGTCGAGTCGATGATCGGCCTGTTCATCAACACCGTGCCCGTACGCGTCCGGCTGCGCCCGCAGGAGCCGGTCGGCGCCCTGCTGGACCGCCTCCAGGACGAGCAGTCGCGCCTGCTGCCGCACCAGCACCTGGGCCTGGCGGACATCCAGCGCGGCGCCGGACTCGGCGACCTCTTCGACACGCTGATGGTCTTCGAGTCCTACCCGGTCGCGGAGGAGCCGGAGGAGCCGGGGCTGCGCCTGTCGGTGCGCGAGCACGAGGACTCCACGCACTACCCGTTCGCCTGGGCCGTCGAGCCCGACGAACGCCTGCGCCTGACGGCCGAGTTCCGCCCCGACCTGTTCTCCCCGGCCGCCGCCGGGCGCATCGCCTCGGCGATGCTCTCCGTCCTGTCGGCGATGGCCGCCGACCCGGACACCGCCGTCGGCCGCATCGACATCCTGGGCGACGCCGACCGGCGCCTGCTGCTGGAAGCCTGGAACGACACGGCCCTGCTCCCGCGGGCCGGCGACGCCACCGTCCCCGCCCTCTTCGCGGCGCAGGCCGCCGCGTCCCCGGACGCGGTCGCCGTCACCGACCCGTCCGTGACGTGGACCTTCGCCGAACTGGCCGCACGTACCGGCCGGCTGGCCCGCGTGCTGGCCGGCGCGGGCGCGGGCCCCGAGGGCATCGTGGCGCTGGCGCTGCCCCGTACCGCCGACCACATCACGGCGATCCTGGCGGTCATGACGGCGGGCGCCGCCTACCTGCCCATCGACCCCGGCCTGCCCGCCGACCGCGTGCTCGACATGCTCGCCGACGCGGCGCCGCGGCTGATCCTCACCACGCGGGAACTCGCCGCGTCCCTGCCGGACACCGGTGTCCCGGTGCTCCACCTGGACGCCCTCGACGGGCTGCCCGAGGCGGCCCCGCAGGCACCGGCCCCCGACCACCCGGCGTACGTCATCTACACCTCGGGCTCGACGGGCCGCCCCAAGGGCGTCGTCGTCACCCAGCGCAGCCTCGCCAACCTCTTCCGCAGCCACCGCCACGACCTCCACGACCGCGCCAAGGAACTGACCGGGCGCCGCCACCTGCGGGTCGGCCACGCCTGGTCGTTCTCCTTCGACGCGTCCTGGCAGCCGCAGCTGTGGCTGCTCGACGGCCACGCGCTGCACATCGTGGACGACGAGACGCGCCGCGACGCGGAGCAGCTCGCCGCCCTGATCCGCGCCGAGGGGCTGGACTTCATCGAGGTCACACCGTCGCTGCTCGCCCAGATGGCGGACGCCGGACTGATCCGCGACGGGAACTGCCCGCTGGCGGTGGTCGGCGTCGGCGGCGAGGCCGTGCCGGACGCCCTCTGGTCGCGCCTGGCGGCGCTGGGGTCCACCGAGGCCTTCAACCTGTACGGGCCCACCGAGGCCACCGTCGACGCCCTCGTCGGCCGGGTCGCCGACAGCGACCGGCCCGTCGTCGGCCGCGCCGTGCGGGGCACGCGGGCCTACGTCCTGGACGGCTCGCTGCGCCTGGTCCCGCCCGGCGTCACCGGCGAGCTGTACCTGTCCGGCGCCGGGCTGGCCCGCGGCTACCTGGGCCGGCCCGACCTGACGGCGGAGCGCTTCGTCGCCGACCCGTACGGCCCGCCCGGCGCCCGGATGTACCGCACCGGCGACCTCGCGAGGTGGACCGAGGAGGGGCAGCTGGAGTACGCCGGCCGCTCCGACGACCAGGTCAAGATCCGCGGCTACCGGGTCGAGCTCGCCGAGGTCGAGACCGCCATCGCCGCGCACGGCACCGTGGCCCAGGTCGTCGTCGCCGCCCGCGAGGACCGGCCCCGCGTGCGGCAGCTGGTCGGCTACGTCGTCCCCGCCGAGGGCCGCACCGCCGACCCCGCCGCCCTGCGCGCCCACGTGGCGGCGAGCCTGCCGGAGTACATGGTCCCGGCCGCCGTGGTCGTCCTGGACCGGCTGCCGCTGCTGTCCAACGGCAAGCTGGACCGCAAGGCGCTGCCCGCCCCCGACTTCACCGCGGGCACGGGCGGCCGCAGGCCCGGCAACGACACCGAACGCACCCTGTGCGGCCTGGTCGCCGAGGTGCTGGGACTGCCCGCCGAGGCCGTCGGCACCGACGACGACTTCTTCGCCCTCGGCGGCGACAGCATCGTCGCGATGCAGTTCGTCAGCCGTGCCCGGGCGGCAGGGCTGCGGATCACCCCCCGTCAGGTGTTCCAGCACCGCGACGTGGCCTCGCTCGCCGGGGTCGCCGTCCCGCTCGCGGGCGACGAGCTGGTCCGCACCCACGACGACGGCACCGGCCTCGTCCCGCTCACCCCGATCATGCACGCCCTGCGCGAGCGCGGCGGCCCCATCTGGGGCTACCACCAGGCCGCCTTCCTGCAGACCCCGGCGGACCTGGACGAGGACGGCCTACTGGCGGTCCTGCGCGCCGTGGCCGACCGGCACGACATGCTCCGCGCCCGCCTGGAACGCACCCGCACCCAGCCGTGCCACAAGGGCGACAGGGGCGAGCAGTGGGCGCTGCGCGTGCCCGCCCCGGGCACCGTCGACGTGGCGTCCTGGCTCGCCCGCGCCGACGTCTCGGGCGCGGACGACACCGCGCTGCGGGAGGCGATCTCCGCCCACGCGGTCAGCGCGCGCGCCGGACTCGACCCCGACACCGGCGACATGGTGCGCGCGGTGTGGTTCGACGCCGGGCCCGGACGGCCGGGACGGCTGCTGCTGCTCCTGCACCACCTCGTCGTCGACGGCGTGACCTGGCGCATCCTGCTCCCCGACCTCGAGACCGCCTGGGCGGCCGTCGCGGCGGGCCGCACACCGGAGCTGCCCCCCGTGGACGTCTCCTTCCGCCGCTGGTCCGAACTGCTCACCGCCCGCGCCCTCGACCCCTCCCGCGAGGACGAACTGCCCCGTTGGACCTCGGTCCTCGCGGACGGCGCGGGCCTGCCGCTGGCCCGGCCGCTGGACACGGCACGCGACACCGTGGAGAGCACCCGCTACCTGTCGCTGACCCTGCCCGCCGAGGTCACCGGGCCGCTGCTCGGGCGGGTGCCCGCCGCGTACGGCGCGAGCGTCAACGACGTGCTGCTGACCGCCTTCGCGCAGGCCGTCGCCGACTGGCGCACCCGGCTGCTGGGCGCGGAGCCCGGCACCGCGGTCCTCGTCGACCTCGAAGGCCACGGCCGCGAGGAGGAACTCGCCGGCAACGCCGACCTGTCCCGTACCATCGGCTGGTTCACCAGCGTCGTCCCGGTCCGCCTCGACCCGGGCCCGGCGGGCCTCGACCCCGACGAGGCCGTCGCCCGCGTCCGCGAGCACCTGACGGGCCCGTCCACCGGCGGCGTCGGACACGGCCTGCTGCGGCACCTCAACCCGGTCACCGGTCCGGAACTGGCCCGGCTCGCCGAGCCGCAGATCGAGTTCAACTACATGGGCCGCTTCGACGTCCCCGAGGCCGCCGACTGGTCGTACGCGCCGGAGGGCGACGCCGCCGACCTCGACGCCGACCCCGGGATGCCGATGTCCCACGCCCTCACCCTCAACGCCCTCACCGAGGACCGCCCCGGCGGCCCCGAGCTGAGCGCCCACTGGGCCTACGCCGGCGAACTCCTCACCGAGGAGGCCGTCCGGGATCTGGCGCAGACCTGGTTCCGGGCCCTTGAGGCCCTGGTCACACGGAAGGAAACCACCCGATGAGCAGCAACCCCTTCGAGAACCCCGACGGCGTCTACTCCGTCCTGGTCAACGCCGAGGGCCAGCACAGCCTGTGGCCGGACTTCGTCACCGTCCCGGCCGGCTGGACCGTCGCCCACGGCCCGGCCGCCCGCCAGGATTGCCTGGAGTACATCGAGACCAACTGGACGGACCTGCGCCCGAAGAGCCTCGTCGAGGGCCGGTAGCCGCCCGCACACGCCGAGGGGGCCGCCCCGCACCGCGCGGGTCGGCCCCCTGCGTACCCCGGCCGACGGATCCGACCGACCTCGACCGTAATTCCGTCGACGAAGTGTGAGCAGGCCTGGCAGGCTGCGCACATGACCGACCGAATCGAGTCCCACCCCGCCCGGTGAGCGCCCGGGAAGAGCGCGACGCGCTCACGCTGCCGCCCGCCCTGTACGACCGTGCCCTGCACCTGCTGCGCGAATCCCCGGACGGGCTGCCGCCCCGGCGCGGGCACTCCCTCCCGGGGAAAGCCGAGTCAGCCGGTCCCCACCTGCCCCGGGACGAGGTCAGGGCCGCCATCCGCGCGGCCCTCGACCCGCTGCCGGACGACTCACCCACCCTCCACCACCGCTTCGCCCGGCTCGGCGTAGGGGACCGCCACAGGTCCCTGATCCGCTCCGCCGTCGCGGACCTGCAGCTGCCGGAGGAGCAGCGGGACACGGCCCGCGCACTGGCCCGGCGACTGACCAGGACCGGTACCACCGTGCCCGCCGTCACGGCGGGAATCGCCCTCCTCATCCGTCTCGGCGAGCCCGAGGACGTACCGTACCTCGCGGCTCTCGGGGTGTTCCGGCAGCTCACCGGTCTGGCCGTGAACGCCCTCGACCGACTGGACCGCAGGTCCGCGGCCGTCGTCCACCTCGCCACCTTCGCCGACGACGAGCTGCGGCCGCTCGTCAGGGCCCTGCGGACGGGAGACGAGCACGCGGTTTTCGCCGCGACGACCGCCCTTCCCAACCCGCTGCGCGGACTCGGCGCGGCGCACGCACGCCGGGTCGCGGAGGCCGTTCGGTTGCCCGGACTGCTTGACCGGCACCCCCGGGACACGGCTCTGCTGGCCCAGGCGGGCAGGCTGCTCGTGGTGATGGGGCGCTCGTACGACGACCCGAGCCACCTCCTCGCCTACCGGGACGCACTTGCCCTGTACGAGAGGGTCGTCACACGTGCGGGACTCCTCGCGCCTACCCTCGACCACCATGCCACCCTGCTCTCGCTCGCCCTCGACATGAGCAGCGGCTCAGCGGTGCTCCTGGACTGGCCGAGGAACCGGCGTGCGGCGCTGCTCGACACACTGGGGCGGCTGCTGGCCGAACCACGATGGGCCCCGCAGACGGCAGTCCCGGCGAGCACCGCGGAGCAGCGGCGGCGAGCGGGCTGGATCCGGCGGACCGGGCGGCGGCCGTTCACCCTCCCGGCCACGGGCGGCCGGCTGCGCATCGAGGTGGTGCCGGGTGACCCCGCGGACCGGGACCGGGCCGAGACCCGCATCCTCGTCGACGGCCGCCCCGTCGTCCCGGCGCTCTTCTCCCACGGTCCCGCGAACAGCCCCGAACTCCTGCTGGAGGAGGGGCGACTGCGCGCAGGTCCGGAGCCTCGCGAAGTGCAACTCGCGGAGGCCCGCTGCACCGAAGGCTGCTGCGGGGCGCTCCACGTCACGATCCGGCGCGACGGGGAGCAGGTTGTGTGGTCGAACTGGCGCCGGGCGCTGCCCGGTTCGGAGGAGCCCACGCCCGAGCCACCGCCGTACCGCTTCGACGCCGCGGCCTACGACGCGGAGGTCGCCCGCGCGGAGACCGACCGCGGGTGGTCCTGGCGCGCCCGTACCGTGGCCCGCCTCATCAAGGCGGGTCTGGTGGCGGAGCCCGATCTGCTGGGCAGATGGGATGCCAGCCGGGGCTGGATCAGCAGCAGCTTCGACGACCGGACGGACACCACCGTGGTGACCTTCTGGTACGTGCCCGGACTCGCCTCGGGGAACCCCGACCGGCCCGACAGCCCGCTCCAGTTCCGGTGGGACATCGCGGACGACGGCACACCGCCCGAGGCACAGGCTGCGGCCGCTTTGCGGCGCCTGTCGGGGGAGGACCCGAAGACCTACGCACGGCTGTGCGGCGGAACCCGGGAGCGCGCTCGGGAACTCGGGTACCCGTGGCCCGACACCTGGTGACCGGCACCGGGCCGACAGGAAGCTGCCCGGTGGTGTGTGCAGGCGTGCACACACCACCGGGCAGGCGGACGCTCAGGACGCGGGCTGCTCCACCTTCGTGGCCGGGTCGCCGTCCACCGCGGCGGCGAGCTGCGGGACGAGGCGGTCGAGGACGTAGGGGATGCTCAGCACGGTCGACAGGGAAACCGCGTTGCCGTAGTCGCCGGACTCCTTGACGAAGACCTCGCGGCCCTCCTTCACGACCTTCAGGTCGGCGTACAGCTTGTCCTCGTGCAGCTTCGCGACGGCCGTGGTGGTGTCCGGCACGATCCACACCGCGACGCTCTGGTCGAGCAGATCGGTGCGCTCCTTGCTGATGTTGGCGCCGAACGTGTCGCCGATCACCTTGTCCAGGTCGGCCGGGAGCTTCAGCCCGAGGTCGGCCAGCAGCCGCGAGCGGGCGTCCTGGCTGCCGTAGACGAAGGTGCCCTCGTACGGGGTGGCCATCACCGTGGTGGCGCCGGCGAACTCGGGGTGCGCCTTCTTGGCCTCGGCGAACTTCGCCTCGACGCCCTCGACGAGCTTCGTGGCCTCCTCGGGCTTGCCGAGCGCCTTGCCGATGGTCTCGGTCTGCTGCTGCCACGGGATGCCGTAGTCGTTGAACTCCTTGGGCTGGGCCACGACCGGCGCGAACTTCGACAGCGTGTCGTACTGCGCCTTGGTCAGGCCCGAGTACAGGGCGAGGATCAGATCGGGCCTGAGGGCGGCGATCTTCTCGACCTGCGGCCCGGTGCCGGTGTCCTTCAGGACGGTGGGCGCCGCGGCGGAGCCCAGCTTGTCCTGCGCCCAGGGGCCGACGGCGCCCTTGTAGCCGCCGATCCACTCGGTGGTGCCGACCGGGACGGTGCCGAGCGCGAGGACGGCGTCCTGGTCGGTGAGGCCCACGGTGACCACGCGCTTGGGCTCGGACTTGATCGTGGTGCTGCCGTACTTGTGGGCGATCGTGACGGGGAAGGCGTTGCCCGCCGACGCCTTGGTGGAGCCGGAGCCCGGCTTCGACGCGTCGGAGGGCGAGTCGGAGGAGCCGCAGGCGGCTGCCGCACCGACGAGCATCAGTACGGAGGCGAGCAGTCCGGCGAACCGGGTGGCTCTGTTGGCGCGGGGCATCGGGTGATCCTTCTGTTCGTTTCGGTTCTGGACGGGTTGGTTCAGAGGCGGCGGCCGCTACGGCCGGGGGGTGCTGCGGTGCTCCGCCCAGGCCTGCCACAGGGCGGCGTACGGCCCCCCGGCGGCGCGCAGTTCGTCATGGGTACCGCTCTCGGCGATGCGGCCCTCCTCCATCACCACCACCCGGTCGGCGGCGGCGGCCTGGCTGAGCCGGTGCGCGACGACCAGGGCCGTACGGCCCTCCAGCGCGCGCTCGGCGGCCTCCTCCAGCCGCCCGGCGCCGGCGCTGCCGGCCTCCGCGGTGGCCTCGTCGAGGACGGCGACCGGTGGGTCGGCCAGCACCAGCCGGGCGAGGGCGAGTTGCTGCGAGCGGTCGGCGGTCAGCCGGTGGCCGCCCTCGCCGACGACGGTGTCGAGGCCCTCGGGCAGCGCCTGAGCCCAGCCGAGCGCGCCGACCCGCTCCAGGGCTTCGCGCAGTTCCTCGTCGGTGGCGTCCGGTCGGGCCAGGCGCAGGTCGTCGGCGAGCGGGCCGGAGAAGACGTGCACCTCCTGCGTGACCAGCGCGACCGTGCGCCCGGTCTCCGCGGGTTCGCCGCCGCCGACGTCGACCCGGCCGGACGACGGCCGGTGGATGCCGACGACGATCTTGGCGAGCGTGGTCTTGCCGGCGCCGCTGGCACCGACGAGGGCGACCCTCTCCTTGGGCCGCAGCACCAGGTCCACGTCGGTGAGCACCGGCCGTCCTGGCACGTAGGCGTGGCCGACGCCCTCCACGGTCACGGCGGGAACACCGGGGACGTTCTGCCGCTGGGCGTCATCCGCGACGAGGGGCGCCGGCTCGTCGACGACGCCGACCAGCCGGGCCAGGGCGGCGGTCGCGGACTGGGCGTCGTCCAGCAGCACCAGCGCGGTGTTCACCGGGCCGAACAGGCTGTGGAAGTACAGGGCCGCCGCCGTCGCCGTGCCGATCGACGCGGAGCCGCCGCGCACCAGCAGGAAACCGGTGACCAGCACGGCGGCCAGCCCGGTGTACTCGGCCACGTGCAGCCGGCTGTAGAAGCGCAGCACCAGCTGCACCCCGCGCAGCGTCAGGTCGACCGCCGCGCGGGAGCGTTCGGTGACCCGCTCGGTGTGCCCGGCCTCGGCCCGGTAGGCCCGTACGGTCGCCGCGCCGCCGATGGTGTCGAGCAACTGCTGCTGCTGGGCGCCGGTGGCGATGCGCTCCTTGGCGTACAGCGGTGTGGCGTTGCGGACGTACCAGCGCGCGGTGTGCGCCTGCACGGGCACCGCGAGCAGCGCCGCCAGCAGGAACCGCCAGTCCAGGACCGCGAGGGCGGCCAGCGTCAGCACGATCGACAGCCCCGAGTGCACCAGTTCCGGCAGCGCGGTGCGCACCGCGTCCGCCACCCGTGACACGTCCCGCGTCACCCGGGAGTTAAGGTCGCCGGAACCGGCCCGCTCCAGGCGCTCCAGCGGCAAAGACAGTGCCCGCTCGACGAAGCGCTCGCGCAGCTCGGCCAGCACGGTCTCGCCGAGCCGTGACACCAGCGACATGCCGAAGGCGGTGGCCACGCCCTGCGCCACGGCGACCAGCACCAGCAGCACCACGGGCAGCGTCAGCGCCCCCGCCGGGTGCCGGTCGGTCACCAGGTCGACGATGTGCCCCAGCAGCGGCTGGGTCAGCAGCCCCACCGTCGTGGCCGCCACCATCACCACGGCCCCGCCCACCGCCAGCGCCCGGTGCGGACGCAGCAGTTCCCGTACCGCGGCACGCGTCCGCGCGGGCGTCGCCGTGGGCAGCAGCTCCCGCGCCGCGGATCCCGATGCCGTCGTCATGCCAGTACCGCCGTCCGGTAGGTCGCGTCGCCGTGCACGAGGTCGCCGTGCGCGCCGTCGGCCGCCACCCGGCCGCCGTCGAGGAGGACGACGCGGTCGGCGACGGACAGCAGGGCCGGGCTGTTGGTCACCAGCAGCGTGGTGCGGCCGCGGCGGTGCTCGCGCAGGCCGCCGGCGATGCGGGCCTCGGTGACCGCGTCGACCGCCGTGGTGGGGTCGTGCACGACGAGCACCGGGCGGTCGGCGACGAGGGCGCGGGCGAGCGCGACGCGCTGGCGCTGGCCGCCGGAGAGCGAGCGGCCGCCCTCGGTGACCTCGGTGGCGGTGCCCCGCGGCAGGGCCCGGGCCACCTCGTCCGCGCAGGCGGCGGCCAGCGCGAGGTCGTCGTCCCCGGTGCCGCCCAGGTTGTCGGCGAGGGTGCCCTCGAACAGGTCGGCGTCGTGCGCCGCGACGAGGACCACGGTGCGCAGCCGCGCGGGGTCGAGCTCCGGCAGGGGTACGTCGTCCAGTTCGACGACGCCGGCCTCCGGGTCCGTGGTGCGGCCGAGGCAGGCGAGCAGTGCCTGCGCGGCGGCCGGGTCGGTGCTGGCGACGCCGAGCAGTTCTCCGGGCCGGACGTCGAGGTCGGCCTCGCGCAGGGCGCCGAGGGTGACGCCGCGCAGCCGCAGCCCGCCGCGTACCGGTTCCGGCAGGGCGCGGTCGCCCGGCTGCACGTCGGGCTCCGCGGCGAGCACGGCCGCGATGCGTCCCGCGGAGGCCCGCCCCTGGGCGAACTCGGTGTTGACCCAGGCGAAGACCTCCAGCGGCCCCAGGAGGAACAGCGCCAGGCCGACCGCCGAGACGAGCTGACCCAGCGTGATGTCGCCCGCCGTGGCGAGCCGTCCGCCGATCAGCGCGACCACCGCGATGAAGACCCCGGTCAGGGTGAGCACCACCCCGCTCTGCCAGGCCTCCGCGCGCGCCGCCCGCACCGTGGCGCCCAGCGAGGCGCGGCTGGTGCGCCGGTACCGTTCGACGGCGGCGCTCTGCGCCCCGATCCCCTTGAGCACCCGCAGTCCCGCCACCAGGTCGGCGGCGATCCCGGAGGCGTACGCGGCGCGCTCCTGCTCGGCCTCGCTGCGCCGCTCCAGGGGCTTGCTGAGCAGGTGCCCGAGCCAGAGCAGCACCGGTGTGCCGAGGAGGACGACCAGGCCCAGCAGGACGGAGATCCGCAGCAGCGCCACGGCGCTGACCAGGAGTCCGGTGAGGGCCGAGATCCCGGTCATGACCGCCATGTTGACGGCGCCGACCCGCTTGGCGTCCTCGGTGGCGATATTGGCCAGCTCACCGGGCAGATGGCCGCGTTCGGCGCCGCCGCGGGGGTCGAGGACCCGGCGTACGAGGGCGATCCGCAGTTCGTGCGCGGCCTGTTCGGCGGCGCGTTCGCCGGCGCGGGCGCCGAAGCGGAAGCTGAAGGAGAGCCCGACGTACACGACGGCCAGCACCGCGAGCCAGCCGGAGAGTGCACGTCCGTCGCCGTCGGACACGGCCTGGTCGATGACGATGCCGATGAGGACGGGGACGAGCGCCTCCCCGAACTGATGGCCGGCGCCGAGCACGGCGCCCACGGCGACGTCCTTCCGCCGGTCCTTGACCGTCCGCAACAGGACATCCCGCCCCGACGGCACCTTCGTTCCCACCCCGCGACCCCTCCGGAACCCAGCCGACGGCGACCAGCACGCCCTGCCTGAAGCTTAGGTAAGGCTACACTAAGTCCCCCTCGGGGGTGAGGTCCCCCGGAGACGTCCCGGACCCCGCGGCAGGCGACGCGCCGGGGCCCGGCGAAGTGACCTCGGCCACGTGCGCACCCCACGCTTGACCTCAAGCGCTTGAGGTTCCGAAGACTGAGGACGTGGCAATGACAGACGCCCCGCCGGTGTCGATCCAGGAGGTGTCGCGACGCAGCGGCCTCTCCGAGCCGACACTGCGCTACTACGAGAAGATCGGCCTGATCGGCCCGGTCCCCCGTGACGAGAGCAGCGGCCACCGCCGCTACGGCGCTTCCACGGTGGAGAGGATCGAGGCCCTGAGCTGCCTCAAGGCGACCGGGATGAGCGTGCGCGACATGCACGCCTACCTCCGTCACCTCGACGGGGAGGCGGACCCCGACCGGGCCGTGCAACTGCGCGAGCTGTTCCGGCGCAACGCCGACCGGGTGGCCGAGGAGCTCGAGCGGATGCGGGTCCGCCTGCGGTACCTGCAGCTCAAGACAGACCTGTGGGACGCGCGGGAGCGGGGCGACGACGACGCGGAGCAGCGTGCCGTGGACGAACTCACGCGCACGGTGCCCGATCTGAGATAGGGAAGAGAACACCATGTACGACCTGAACCCCGGCTCCGGACCCGTCCTCGTGACGGGCGGCAGCGGCTACCTCGGCTCGCACGTCCTCGACGCGCTGCTGCGCGCCGGCCACCGGGTACGCACCACCGTCCGGTCGCCGGACCGCGCGGAAGGCGTCCGCGCGACGGCGGCCCGGGTGGGCGCCGACCCCGGACGGCTGGAGATCGTCGTTGCCGACCTGGGCGCGGACGTGGGCTGGGCGGAGGCGGTGAAGGGCTGCGAGCACGTCCTGCACGTGGCGTCGCCCTTCCCGGCCCGGCAGCCCCGCCACGAGGACGAGGTCATCGTCCCGGCCCGGGACGGAGCACTGCGCGTGCTGCGGGCGGCGCGTGACCACGGCGTCCGGCGCGTGGTGATGACCTCGTCCTTCGCCGCCGTCGGCTACAGCCGTACGGGTGGCGGCGCCTACGACGAGAGCGACTGGACCGACCCAGGGGACGACCTGACCCCCTACGTCAAGTCCAAGGCGGTCGCCGAGCGCGCCGCATGGGACTTCACGGCCGCCGAGGGAGGCGGGCTCGAACTGGCCGTGATCAATCCGCCCGGGATCTTCGGCCCCGTGCTGGACCGGCACCTGTCCGCCTCGGTGGGGCTCGTCAAGGCGATGCTGGAGGGGGCCCTGCCGGTGGTCCCGCCGCAGTACTTCGACGTGGCCGACGTGCGTGACGTGGCCGAGGCCCACCTGCGGGCGATGACGGAACCGGCCGCCGCGGGCGAGCGCTTCCTCATCGGCACCGGAACGGCGACGAGCCTCTTCGCGATGGCCCGCATCCTGGCGGAGGGGCTGGGCGAGCGCGCCGCGAAGGTGCCGTCCCGGGAACTCACCCCCGAGGAGGTGCGGGAGGGCGCGCGCACCGACCCGGCGCTGCGGGAGGCGGCGGGTCGGCTGGGCAAGGTGCCGGTGCTCCGCACCGACAAGGCGCGCGCGGTGCTGGGCTGGGAGCCCCGCTCCGTGGGGACGACCGTCCTCGACACCGCCGAGAGCCTGTTGCGGCTGGGGCTGGTCGACGTCTGACGCCCCGTGCGGGTCACGTCGGCCAGTGGTACCCGAGGGTGAAGTCGACCACCACGGCGAAGGTCAGGTACAGCAGCCAGGCGGCGGTCAGCAGGCGGAACAGCCCCATCACGCGCTCCGCGACGGGCACGCCGACCGACATGACGAACTTGCTGAGGTAGACGGCGAAGAGCCCGACGAAGACCAGCCCGACGGGCCAGTCGTGGACCGCGAAGAACACCGTCGCGCCGAGGGCCGAAAGGACCATGTAGGCCACGCCGACCCCGGCGTTGACGCGTGCGTCGTTGCCGCGGTAGCGGTCCCAGCCGAGCGCGAACCAGTGGATGCCGTACGCGGTGAAGGCCAGCGCGGCCATGTAGAGCGGCGGCTCCTTGAACACCTCGAACCAGGTGAGGCCCACGAAGAGGATGACGCCGGCCAGGAGCTGGCAGAAGCCCGGCAGCCAGATGCCCCAGACGCCCATCGCCCGGTCGACCCGCTCGTCCCTCTTGGGCCAGCCGAACAGCTCCTGGGAGCCCCAGATCAGATAGCCGGTCGCCAGGCCGAAGAAGCCGAGGGCGAGCGGTGGGTACACCGACGGTTCAAAAATGACATCCATTAGTCCATTATTCACCCAAATGGGTCATAATGCCCATTCGGCCCACGGGGCGCGGTCCCCGCACTTCGGCGCACGGTGATGACGGAGGGTGTCGAAATCGTCACCTTCCGTCCATGCCGAACGAGTCGTGGACGGGGCGGACCTCGACCGCCACGACGTGGAAGTCGACGACGCGTCCGGCGATCTCCCGCGCACGTTCCGGGCTCGCGCAGTCGACCACGTAGTAGGCAGTCACCTGCTCCCTCGCCTCCGTGAGCGGTCCGTCCGC
Source organism: Streptomyces sp. PA03-6a (assembly GCF_033792765.1). Classification (NCBI taxonomy): domain Bacteria; kingdom Bacillati; phylum Actinomycetota; class Actinomycetes; order Kitasatosporales; family Streptomycetaceae; genus Streptomyces; species Streptomyces sp. PA03-6a. The sequence goes on from NZ_JARAVK010000052.1 coordinate 38,424, forward strand.
CGTCGTCGCGCCGTCCGCGCGCAGCCGGATCGTCGTGGTGTCCCTGGGGTAGGCGAGTCCGGCCCCGTTCAGCAGCTCGCCGGTGCCCGCGAGATCCTTGTGCAGCTCGTCGTGCCGGCGGAACACCTCGGCGCGTTCCTCGGCGGTCATCGCCTCGGTCGCCGCGGGGTCGGCGTACATCAGCACCAGGTACTTCATGCCACCACCCTGGCAGAAGGCCGCTCGTCGCGGCCTTCTGCCGGCGGAACTTCAGCCCGCCGCGATGCGGAGCCTGATCGTCCGTGACTGCGGGCGCAGCGCGAACTCGGGCCACACGTCCGGCCCGCACGCCCGGGAGCCGAGGCCGTGCTGGGCCGCGTCGACGAACAGGTGGCTGGTCGCCGACTCAGGGAGCTCGAACGGGTGCGCCGCCCGGGCGATCTGCTGCGGGGTGTGGCGGCTGAGCGTGAAGCCCGGGAGGCGCCCCTGTCCGTCCGGGACGGTCACGAAGCGCAGCACTCCGGCGCCGCCACTGGTCAGTTCCAGCCGTCGCAGGCGGGAGCGGTGCCCGGTCTCCTGGGGGCGCGCGTAGGCGACGGAGAGCTCGTCGACGCCGGCGGAGAAGCGGCCGGTGCGCGCCGCGCGGAGGCTGTCGGGATAGGACTCGCGCGGGCCCGTGCCGAACCACTCGGCGCCGTCGACGGGGGCGCCGCCGTCGGGCAGGTCGAAACGGACGCCGATGCGCGGCCACACCGTCGCCCAGCCGCCCGACGGCTCGATCTCCACCCGCAGTTCGAGCTCGTCCCCCTGGAGGGACCAGACGGTCTCCACCGTCACCGACGACGCGGTGTTCGCCGCGGACACCTTGGCGACGGTCCGCAGCGCGTCCGTGGCGGTCTCCACCGACAGCACCCGCGTGGTCAGCCGGTCCAGGCCGTCGCCACGCCAGAGTTCGGCGTTGGAGACCCCGGGGACGTGGGCGTCGCTCTCCTCGGCCACCCCCGAGGTGCCCTCGTCGTTGTCGGTCGGGGCGCGGAACAGCTCCAGCCGCGGGCCCGCCACGGCGCGGCCGGCGAGCCGTACCAGGTCCCCGCCGGCGAACTCGGCGATGCCGAGCGTCAGCGTCCCCTCGCTCCGCCGCCAGTCGGCCGGAAGCCGGACGGCGGGCACGGCACGTCGCGCCGAACGGTCCAGCTGGGCGGTCGCGACCACATGGCCCTCGCTCGCCCACGCGGTGCCGGCCGCCAGGACCGCGTCCAGGGTGAGCCAGGTCTCCGCGTCCCGCGACACCGCGATCCGCGGCAGCGGCACGCGCGCCGACCCGCCCGCCACGACGACGGGCACGTCCAGGTCCCCGGCGTCCACGGGCGTCCCGTCGTGCTCGACGCGCCAGCGGAAGCGCAGGTCGGCGGTGTCGGCCGAGTGCCGCAGATTGGTGATCGTCACCACGCCGTCGTCGCCGCCGTCGCCGTCGGCGCCCGCGTCGAAGGTGAAGCGGACCGGCTGCACGACCGCCTTGAACTCGTGGAGGCCTGGGGTCGGGACGTCGTCGCTGAGCACCATCCCGTCCATCACGAAGTTGCCGTCGTGCACGACCTCCCCGAAGTCGCCGCCGTAGGCGTAGTAGGGCGTGCCGTCCGGGGCCGTCGTCAGGATGCCGTGGTCGCGCCATTCCCACACGAAGCCGCCGTGCAGGCGCGGATGCCGGTGCACCAGCGCCTCGTACTGGTCGAGGGCGCCCGGCCCGTTGCCCATCGCGTGGGCGTACTCGCACAGCAGGAACGGCTTGGTGCGCTGCCGTGCGCCCTGCGAGGGGGTGCAGTCCTGCAGCGGGGTGCGCGAGCCGTCGGTCCCGATCTGCTCGGTCTCCGGCACCGAGGCGTACATGCGCGAGTAGACGTCCGTGTACGCGCCGGTGTGGTCGCCCTCGTAGTGCACGGGGCGCCCCGCGTCGCGGGCGTGCACCCAGGCCGACATCGCGGCGAGGTTGGCGCCGGTGCCCGCCTCGTTGCCGAGCGACCAGAGCACGATGCTGGGGTGGTTCTTGTCCCGTTCGACGGTGCGCCGGATCCGGTCCAGGTACGCCTCCCGCCACGCCGGGTCGTCGCTGGGGTTGCCGGCCCAGCCGACCTTGTCGAAGCCGTGCGTCTCCAGGTCGCACTCGAGGACGACCCAGAACCCGAGTTCGTCGGCGAGGTCGAGCAGCCGCGGATGCGGCGGGTAGTGGCTGGTGCGGATCGCGTTGACGTTGAACCGCTTCATCAGGGCCAGGTCCTCGCGCGCGTGCTCCTCGTCGAAGACACGGCCGCGCTCGGGGTGGGTCTCGTGGCGGTTCATCCCGTGGAAGACGACGCGGCGGCCGTTGACCAGGAACCGGTCGCCGCGGATCTCGACCGTGCGGAAGCCCGTCCGCACCGTGACGGTCTCCGCCGCCGAGGCCACCGTGACCTCGTACCGCCGCGGCACCTCGGCCGACCAGGGTTCCACGCCGTCGACCTCGAACGCGGTCACCTCGGCCGCGGAGCCCCAGACCCGCTCGACGCCGAGCTCGGGGATGCGGAGGGTGACCGGGAACGCCGCCGCCTCCGCGGTGACCTCCGGGTCGATCCGGCCGCGCCCCCGCTCGAACCCGGTGCGCAGCCAGACGTCTTCGATGCCCCCGACGGGCCGCGCGATCAGGGTGACGTCGCGGAAGATGCCCGGCAGCCACCACTGGTCCTGGTCCTCGAGGTAGCTCGCCGCCGACCACTGGTGCACGCGCACGGCGACGACGTTGTCGCCCGGGCGCACGGACGCGGTCACGTCGAACTCGTGGGCCAGCCGGCTGCCCGAGGCACTGCCGACCTCGTCGCCGTTCACCCACACCTTGAAGAGCGACTCCACGCCGTCGAAGCGCAGCACGACCCGCTCGGCCCGCGACCAGTCGGCGGGCAGGTCGAAGTGGCGGCGGTAGTCGCCGGTCGGGTTCTCGTCCGGCACGTGGGGCGGGTCGATGGGGAAGGGGAACTGGATGTTGGTGTAGATGGGCCGGCCGTAGGCCCCGTCCCCCTGGAGCACCCAGTGGGAGGGCACCGGGATGTCGTCCCAGCCGCCGTCGTCGAAGCCTTCGGCCGCGAAGTCGTCCGCCGCCGTCGCCGTGGGCGACAGACGGAACCGCCAGTGCCCGTTGAGCGAGCGGGAGGGGGCGTCGGAGTGCAGCCACGAGCGCGCCGGACGCAGCGCGCCACGCCCTGGTGTGGTGTCCGAAACATACGCGGAGAGCTCGGAGGGCAAGAGGTCACAACTCTTTCTTGGTAGCGAGAGGGGGATCCGGTGTGCGGTCACCGCCGCGGTCGGGGTCACGGCCGCGACCGCGGCTACCTGAGCACGATCGTCCGGATCTCCCACGGGCCGAGGGCGAGTTCGAGCGCGCCTTCCGCGGGTGCGGTGGCCAGCGGCCGGCCGAGCAGGTCGACCGTGGTCACCCGGCCGAACGCACCGGTGACACGGGCGGTGGAGCCCGTGTCGCTCATCGCCACCAGCCGCACCTCGGTGCCGGCACCGAGCTCGTCGCCGGTGACGCGGCGGACGCTGGAGACGAAGACGTCCGTGCCGTCGACCCGCACGCCGGCCGTGTCGGGGGGCAACTGCCCACCGGCGGGCGCCGTACCGCGGGTGACCAGTACGTCGTTGCGGAACTCCTCGGCCAGGGCGACCGCGTCCGCGGCCTGCCAGCCGGTCGCCGACGGCAGGACGGCGAAACGGTTCTCGATGCGCACCCCGAGGTCCTGCGCCCCCGGCGCGGGGATCTCGCTCGCCGCCGGCTCGTCGCGGAGCGGATGGATGTTGACGCTGATCGAGCCGATCGCGCGCAGGAGGGTCACGGCGAGTTCGGCACCCCCGGCGGTCAGTTCGTACTCGGTGGCGTGGTCGAGCAGCACGGTGGCCGCGCCGGCCGACACGAAGGTGCTCGCGGGGAAGGTCGGGATCGGGTACTCGCCCCAGCCGCCCTCGGCGGTCAGCCCGCGCTCGGTGACGGCGAACTGCCCGGCCGACGCCGAGCCGGCCGCCGGCCGGGGGAGCGGGACGTGGAAGCGCAGCCGGTGGTCGGCGGCCTGGTTCAGGAACGACGTGGTGACGCGCACGAAGGGCTCACCCGCGCGCAGCTCCACCACGGTCTCCACCGGCGTCGGCACGGTCCGGTCGCCGCGTACGTCGCGGTCGGGGGAGAGCGCGGCGGGCCACGGGTACACGCGGGTGATGCGCACCCGCGAACGCAGCGGGCCGTTCTCCAGGAGTTCGACGGAGACCTCCGTCGGCTCCGAGACGAGCAGGTCGTGCGCCGGGGGGCCGTAGTTGTAGCTGTCGCCGCGGTCACCGCCGTCGACGAGACGGCCGACCCCGCGCAGCACGGTGCCGTCCGCCCCGGTCACCTCCAGGGTGCCGTCGGCGGCGATCACGACCTCGGCCAGCCCGTTCGACAGCGACCCGGCCGTCGCCGTCGCCGGCGCGAAGGCGGTCCCCGGTGCGGGCGCCTGCCCGGCGGGCGCGACCGTGAAGCTCGCGAGCCCGGAGGCGGGGACGGCGACCGGCACCAGCGCGGTCGCGCGTGCCTCCTCCAGCGTCAGCACCCGCCACTCGCCCGGGTGCGCGGCGGCAGCGGCGGCGACCTCGCGGCGCAGGATCAGCAGGTCGAACGGACCGCTGGAGGGCACCTCGGCGAGGTGGAAGACGAGCGAGCCCGCGGTGAGTTCGTAGTGGTCGATCTGACGGCCGAACAGCTCGCGGCGGTGGATGCGGCGCAGCACCCGTTCGAGCTGCGAGGCGTCCATGCGCTCGTCGCTGAGCACGGTCGGCGCCTGCGCGACCAGCTGTACGGGGTGCTCCGAGCCGTCGGCCGCGGTCGCGACGAGGACGGTCCCCTCGGGCGGGGCCACGACGCCGACCTCGACCAGCGTCGTGCGCGGGACCGCCAGCGGGTTGGCGACCAGGTGGCCGTCGCTCGGCACGCGGGCGGCGGGTCCGGCCAGCGCCGCGTCCCGTACGGCGCGCGCGGCGTGCGCGGCCTCGGCGAGCCGCGCCTCGACCTGGTCGGCGGTCTCGTCCGTGCCGGAGCCGACGACCGAGTCGTGGGCGCTCGACTCGATGATCTTGTGCCACGCGAGCGAGAGGAACGGCGTGTCGTCACGTCCGGACCACAGCGCGTTCAGTCGCTCGGCGTGGTCGACGGTGCGCTCGGCGACGGCCATCCGGCGCTTGAGCCCGCGCCGCACCGAGAGCACGCCCGGGAGGATGTTGCCGCGTACGTGGCTGCGCAGTTCACCGGTGACGACGGCCGGTACCTCGTCGCGCACGTGCTTGCGTATGTACTCGTCGAGCGTGGCGATGGTGATGGTGCGCCCCTCGCCCGAGGCCTGCCGCAGCCACTCCGCGAGGCGCGGGTCCGGTGCGTTGTGGTCGGTGCCGGCCATCGCGAGCACCGGGTCGTCGCCCCACCGTCCGGCCGTCATCTCCGCGTACTCGCCGAGTGCGCGCCCGATCTGATCGGGCACCAGCAGGACGTCGAGGCCGTTGTCGTAACCGTCGAAGAGGAACTCGGTGCGCACCTCGGAACCGTCGGGGGCGCGCCAGCGGAAGGCGTGGCCGTCGACGGAGCCGGGCACCCCGCGCCACAGCGCCGCGTGCTCGATCCCGGCGCGCGCCAGGATCTGCGGCATCTGGGCGACGTGGCCGAACATGTCCGGGAGGTAGCCGATGGGCATGGAGCCGCCCAGCTCCGCCGCGGCCGCCCACCCCATCTGCAGGTTGCGGACGATGGTCTCGCCCGAGCAGAGGAACTCGTCGAGCAGGATCAGCCACGGCCCGATGGCGAGCCGGCCCTCGGCGACCAGGGCCGTGACGCGCTCGCGGTTCTCCGGCCGCATCTCCAGGTAGTCCTCGACCGCGGCCATCTGCCCGTCGACGGTGAAGCGGAAGTCCGGGTTCGTCTCGGCCGTCTCCAGCACGGTGTCCAGGGCGGTGACGAGCCGGTGCCGGAACACCTGGAAGGGCTCGTACCATTCCCGGTCCCAGTGGAAGTGGGGCACGAAGACGGCGGATCGGGGCTGGCACAGGGGCCCTTCCTTTCTTTATACCAACTTCCGACCCCCCGAAACCCCTCCAAAACAAGTATGGCGCTTTCTG
>NZ_JARAVK010000530.1:0-1988 GCF_033792765.1 Streptomyces sp. PA03-6a
TCTTCGGTTGCGGTGACTGCGGTCATGCTGCCGCCGTCGGGTAGGGCCTGCATCAGCCGGCCTCGCGCCGTGACCAGTCTGGCTGCGTCTGGCAGGGTCAGCACGCCCGCTACGTGTGCGGCCACCAGTTCACCGATGGAATGCCCGATCAGCACTTGCGGTGTGAGACCCCAGGAACACACCAGTTGGAACAGTGCCACCTCGATGGCGAACAACCCGGCCTGGGTATAGACCGTCTGGTTCAGCAATCCGGTCAGCGGACCGTCAGCTTCGGCGAGGACCACCTCGCGAACTGGATGTTCGACATGACCTGCCAGGCACCGGTCCAGCTCAGCACAGACCAGATCGAAGGCTTCCCGGAATACTGGGAATGCGGCATACAACTCCGCTCCCATCCCTGGCCGTTGAGAACCCTGACCGGTGAAGACCACACCGACCCCGGAACGATCACCACGAACACTGCCCACAACCAGCGACATGTCGGTGTGACCGTTACTGATACCCCGCAGCCCCGCCACCGCCTGATCCACATCAGCAGCGAGTACCACCGCACGGTGCTCCCATATCGCCCGCGAAGTCACCAACCCCCGCGCCACACCGTTCAGTGTCCCGGCACCAGCACCAGTTTCTAGTGCTGTCGCCACCGCCTGGGCCTGGGCAACCAGCCCCTTCGCCGACCGGGCGGACACCACCACTGGCACCACACCACCACGTATGGCGCCGTCGGTGTCAAGCGCGGCGGTGTCGCTGTCGGTGTCGGGCGTAGTGGGGCCGGTATTGGCTGTGGTGGGTGCTTGTTCCAGGATGAGGTGGGCGTTGGTGCCGCTGATTCCGAATGATGAGATGGCTGCGCGTCGGGGATGCTTGGTTTCGGGCCAGGGGATTGCCTCGTTCAGTAGGCGGACGTCTCCCGTGCTCCAGTCGATTCTGCTTGAGGGCTGGTCGGCATGGAGGGTTCGTGGCAGGATCCCCTGTCGCATTGCCAGCACCATTTTCACGACGCCGGCGACGCCTGCTGCGGCTTGTGCGTGACCGATGTTCGATTTCAGCGATCCCAGCCACAGCGGCTGCCCGTTCGTCCGTTCCTGGCCGTAGGTGGCCAGCAGGGCCTGGGCCTCGATGGGGTCCCCTAGCCTGGTTCCTGTGCCGTGGGCTTCTACCGCATCGACCTCGTCCGCGGAGACCCCGGCGTTTGCCAGTGCCTGGCGGATGACCCGCTGCTGAGCGGGCCCGTTGGGTGCGGTCAGCCCGTTGGACGCACCGTCTTGATTGATGGCCGAACCACGGATCACTGCCAGGACATCGCGGCCCTCGCGCAGCGCGTCGGACAGTCGCTGCAGCACCAGCACACCCACACCCTCGGCCCAGCCAGTGCCGTCGGCACCTTCCCCGAAGGCCTTGCACCGCCCGTCAGCAGCCAGACCACGCTGACGCGAAAACTCCACGAACATGCCCGGGGTGGCCATCACCGTCGCGCCACCGGCCAACGCCATCGAGCACTCACCCGAACGCAGCGACTGAACCGCCAGATGCAAAGCCACCAGCGACGACGAACACGCCGTATCCACCGTGACCGCCGGCCCCTCCACACCCAGCACATACGACACCCGGCCGGAGGCCACGCCGCCCGTTGTCCCTGTCAGGGCGAACCCTTCGACCGCAGCGGAAGCCTGATGCAACCGCGTTCCGTACTCCGTTGTCACCGCACCCGTGAACACGCCGATGTTCTGGCCCTGCACTGAGGTGGGATCGATCCCAGCCCGCTCCAATGCCTCCCAGGACGTTTCCAGCAGCAATCGCTGCTGGGGATCCATTGCCAACGCCTCACGCGGAGAGATCCCGAAGAATCCCGCATCGAACAATCCTGCGTCATGCAGGAACCCGCCATACCGGCCATAGGTCTTCCCCGACGCGTCCGGGTCGGGATCGTAAAGACCCTCGACATCCCAGCCCCGGTTGTCCGGGAACAACGACACCGCGTCCCGGCC
>NZ_JARAVK010000531.1:0-1976 GCF_033792765.1 Streptomyces sp. PA03-6a
TCGTTGGGCAGCATGGACGACTCGACCAGGCTGTCACCGAAGGACCGGTGGACGTCCAGGCGCGGTGCGACGGCGGTGGTCTGCTGCGGGGCACGCGCCAGGATCTGACGCATCTTGCGGCCGTCGAGGGTGACGGACCGGTCCTGGTCCAGCTGCACGTCGTTGAAGGCGAGCAGTGCCATGCCCAGGGAGTGCGGGCCGTTGGCGCCCCGCACGTCCGCGGTGAGCCAGCCGCTGTAGGTGCCGACGGGCAGCCGCGCGGTGCCGGTGCCGGACGCGTCGAGGTCGATCGTCGTGAAGAGGCCCTCGGCGGTCAGCATGACCCGGCCGGCCAGCGGCTTGCCCGACCGGTCCTTGGCGGTGATGGTCAGGGTCTGCCGCCGGCCTTCCTTGGCGGCGCCGATCAGCGTCTTGGCCCGGACCGTGCCGGTGCCGTCCGTGCCGGTGATCATGCCGCTGATCGACTGGTCGAGCGGCAGCCGGTCCAGGTCCGCGGTCAGGGAGACCGAGGCCGTGCCGTGCGCCGGGACGGTGACCTTGTCCTCGGAGAGGGTGAACAGCCCTGCCGGGGCCTTCGAGTCGATCGCCAGGTCCAGACCGACCGGCGCGTCGCCGGTGTTGGTGTAGGTCACCTTCTGGACGTCGGTCTCACCCGGCTTCTGCGGCCAGGCGTGGAAGCCGGAGAAGGCGCTGACGGTCGCGAAGACCGAGGTGTGGACGGCCGCCGGCGCGTCCAGCCGGCCGGCACCGGCCTCGTACGGGGAGTACGCGGGGGTGGCCTTGGCGCTGCTGACCAGCGCCTCCTTCAACTGCGGGCCGGTCCAGTCCGGGTGGGCGGCGGCCAGCAGAGCAGCGGCGCCGGCGACGTGCGGGGTCGCCATCGAGGTGCCGCTCATCGTGGTGTAGTAGCCCGAGCCCCGCTTGTAGTGGGAGCGGGCCGCCAGGATGTCGACGCCGGGCGCGGTGATCTCCGGCTTCAGCCCGGCGTCGCCGTCACGCGGGCCGGTGCTGGAGAAGTCGGCGAGGTGGTCCGCGGAGTCCACGGCGCCGACGGTCAGCGCGGAGTCCGCGGCACCCGGGCTGCCGATGGTGTGCGGGCCGCTGTTGCCCGCCGCGATGACGAACAGCGCGCCGGTCTCGCGGCTGAGCCGGTCGACCGCCTGGCTCATGGGGTCGGTGTGGTCACCGCCGCCGCCCAGGCTCATGCTGATGATCCTGGCCTTCTGGTCCCGGGCGGCCCATTCCATGCCCGCGATGATCCAGGACTCCTGGCCGCTGCCCTCGCTGTTGAGCACCTTGCCGATGTCCAGGCGGACGCCGGGGGCGACGCCCCGCTCCTTGCCGTCGGAGGCGCTGCCGGTGCCGGCGATCGTCGAGGCGACGTGGGTGCCGTGGCCCTGGTAGTCGAGGGTGTCCTGCTCGTCCGGGATGAAGCTGGCGCTGGTGTCGATCCGGTCGACGAGGTCGGGGTGTTCGGCGTCGACTCCGGTGTCGAGCACCGCGACCTTGACGCCCTCGCCGGTGTTGCCCTCCGCCCAGACCTTGTCCGCGCCGATCTGGGCGGTCGAGTCGGCCAGATCGGCCTTCACCTTGCCGTCGAGCCAGACCTTGGCGACGCCGCCCGCGAAGGCGGGCTTCGCGGACCGGGCCGCCGCACCGGCGCCGCCGGTCAGGGCCGACCAGAACGCCGGAGCCTGCTTGCGGTTCTGCGCGAGGGCCGCGCCCTGGATGCTGTCCAGCCGGTGCACGTCGCTGGAGCCCGCAATCTTCGGCAGGGTCCGGGACGTGGCCGCGGCGTCGGTGTAGCTCACGATGAGCGGCAGCCGGGAGGAGTGCGCGTCGTCGTAACCGTCGGCGATCAGCCGGGTCACGTTGAACAGCTGCTTGTCGAGCGTCCCGGCGCTGACGTAGGGCAGGACGGCGTCGGGGTACACGTAGGTGGCCCCGTCGACGACCGCCCGGTGGAATCCGGTGGT
>NZ_JARAVK010000532.1:0-1915 GCF_033792765.1 Streptomyces sp. PA03-6a
CGGGTGGGCAAGCGGGCGGGGAGGCGGGCGGCCCCGCCACCCCTGCTGCTGGCACTGCCGGGCTTCCGGGCCGCGGTCCGGAGACCGGGAACACACCTGGCACCGGTTCAGGCCGGGGCGTGGCGCCTGCGGTGCACGGCGGCGGTGGTTCGGGCACGGTCACCGCGGGCACGGCCGGTGCCGGCGCAGGCGGTATGTCTGTGGATCGTTCCCGAGCTGGTGCCGGTACCGGTTCGGTGTCTGGCACGTCAGAGGGTTCCAGCGGTTCTGCTGCCGGTTCTGCCGGTTCTGGTGGGTCGCATGTTTTGGGTGCGGTGCGCGGTGCGGAGACGGACCACGGGACTCAGCAGCCAATCGTGGCAGCAACGGCGGGTCTGGAGGGCAACGGTGTGGGGCTGGCCGACAGGAACGACGCCGCCGCTGGTACTGGCACTGGTACTGGCACTGGTACCGGGGATGGTGCCGGGGCCCGGGGCCTGGGTGGTGCGGGGTTTGGTGACCGCTTCGCGTCGGTCCAGGGTGTGGGCACTGCTGGCGGGCTTGCGGGTTTCGAGGACGCACCTCGTTCTTCCGGTGAGGCTGGGGTTCTTCCTGCGGCGCCCGCCACGAGTCCCAGTACCCCGGCACCTGTGGTGAACACGAGTGGTGTCGGCGGGGTTGCTGGTGGCTGGCTGTCTTCGGTATCCGCCTCGGTGGCAGGGACCTTGCCAGTGCAGGGCACCGGTGGGCGGGAGCCGGCGGCGGCTGTACTGCCGCGGGCTGCGGGTAGTGGCGGTCTGCCGTCGGCACCGGTCAAGGCGGAAACTGACGGGCCGCACGTTATTTCCGGGCCCGAGGATGAGGACGTTGTGGGTAGCGGCCGCGGGAATGGTCCGGCGTTGGTATCCAGCGGTGGCTTGCATCCCGCAATTGGCCGCACACCCGGCTTGCCCGGTGATGAGGCTGCTGTTGATGTGGTGGCGGGCGAGACCGACGACGTTGATGGCAGCACGGTGGCAGGTGAGACCGACGACGGTACGTTGGTAGACAAGTCCGACGTTGATGGCAGCACGCTGGCAGGTGGCGCACGTGCCGATGACGAGGCCCTGGCTGGTAGCTCCCGCAGCGACGATGAGGCGACGGTGGCCGGGGTCGGTGCGGGGGGTCGTGCGGTGACGGAGTCGGGGGTGTCTGCGGTGGTGGATTCGTCGGTGGGCGTGGGGGCACGGGTGGGGGTTGCGGATGGTGGTGTGCTGCGGCCGGCAGCCGGCAAGGGTGCCCGTGCCGGTGCTGCCATCAGTGCAGATGACGTTAGCGATGCGGCCACGGTGGTAGCCGATACCGGCGTGGATGCCACACCAGCGGTTGGCGGCGACGGCGGCGGTGTGGTGGATGATTCCGATGCCACGTTGGTGGACGGTGACCTGGGTATCGACGAGAAGAGAGTAGGGTCTGGCCAGGGTGCTGTGATGGGGCCTGATGGCAGGGTGAGGAAGGTTCTTGCCTGGCTGGACGGGCAAAGCAGTCACACCGATTCCTACAAGGCGGCGTTGCTGGATCCGGGCAGCCGGTTCCCGGCTGTGGTCACCGCGAATCCTGTCGTGATTCCGGCTGGCGTGGCTTTGCCGGCTGGTGAACGGGCGGCTGTTGAGGACCTGGTTGGCAGGTGGTTGTCCGGTGAGAGGAGTACTGCGGGTTGGACCTCCCGTGACTGGGACTTTGTCGTGGGGGCCCGCCGTGGCGGTGAAGCGGCTGTGGCTACCGCCGTCTTGGGGGTAGTGGAAGCCCGTAATCCTCATTCGTTCCGCCGCTACCGGACGGTGCTGGACCCGGCGCATGCCGGTGACAACCCGCTACTGGTGGCCGGCAGGCTTTTGCGGGCCGACGACGACCTGATGGGACACCGGGGTATCGATGTCTTCGGCTTGGGATGGCG
>NZ_JARAVK010000533.1:0-1908 GCF_033792765.1 Streptomyces sp. PA03-6a
ATCAAACTTGGCCCGTAACACAAGGACAGGCAGACGCACAGGCATGACCCACCGTCCCACCAACTCCAGCAGAACAAGCAGTAATTGAAATACAAGCCCGTCAAAGGTGTCGGGCTGTGCCAGGTCGCCGTGCACCTGGCCGCGGTCACCGCGTCCGTGCGGGTGGTGATCGATCGGGCCCTGCCGAAGGACTGGGCCGCGGACGAGGAACGCCGCGACCTGGCCGGCGTCCCGGAAGAGATCATGTTCGCGACGAAGCTGCAGCAGACCTCCGCCATGGTCGCCAACGCGCTTGAGCTGGGTGTGAAGGCGCGCTGGTTCGCCGGCGACGAGGTGTACTGCGGCCATGAACTGCGCAGGGATCTGCGGGAGCTCGGGCTCGGCTACGCGGTCGGTGTGTCCCACGCATATACCGTCACGGATGGAGCGGGCCGCCGGTGGACGGCCCGCCAGATGGTCAACAAGGTGCTGCCGCACGAGTGGATGCGCATGCGGACCGGACACGGAACGAAGGGCACCCGCGAGTACGACTGGGCCTGGCTCGATGTTCGCGCGGACGACACCCCAGGCGGACACGCAGACGACGGCACCAGCGTCCTGGTCGCCCGCCGGCACCGGTACACCGGCGAAATCTCCATCTTCCGCTGCTGGTCGCCCGCACCGGTCACTCTCGCCCAACTGGTGGACGTCATCTGCCGACGGTGGCGGATCGAGGAGACTTTCCAACTCGGCAAGACCTTCACCGGCCTGGACGAAGGACAGGTGACCTGCTGGAACTCCTGAATGCGCTGGTCACTGTTCTCCCTTGTCGCATCCGCCGTCCTCGCCCTGACCACCGCCGCCACGACCACGATAGTCCCTGCCGAACCGCCCCCGTCTCGTCCCGTTGACCTGCCCCGAACTCGTACGGCTTCTGCGAGCGTTCGTCCTCAAACCACCAGTCAGGGACACGGAACACACCCTGCACTGGATGGCCTGGCGCCGCCACCACCAGGCCCTCGCACGAGCCTGCCACCAGCACCGACACGCTCTCCAGGACCAGCCATGACCCGAACTACAGCTGCCGTGTCAGTGGTGGCGACCCCCTACGGGCCTTGACCCCTGATCTTGGGCACACGAGGCATTGGATCTGTGGATCTGAGAACGGACATCTCGTGGCCATGAAGAACTATCCGCCGTAGTTCAAGGCGGACACCGTCGCGCTGTGCCAGTCGCGGCCCGAGGCGACGATCAGATCGGTTGCCGCCGATCTGGGGATCAATCCCGAGACCCTGTGGAACTGGGTCCGGGTGGCCGGACTGAGTCGGCCGCGGGGGCGCCGGGGAAGAGGTGCCGACTGAGCCGCCGACGCCGCTGGAGGCAGAGAACGCCGCTCTGCGGAAGAAGATCCGCGAGCTGGAAGAAGAGCGTGAGATCCTGCGGAGGCGGCGAAGTTTGTCGCCTGCCAGACGCCCTGGTACCGCTTCCAGTTCGTCGCCGACCACCAGCGCCGCTCTGGGAAGCGGCTGTGCCCCATCTTGGGCATCGCCCGCTCCAGCTTCTACTACTGACGCCGCACCGCAGGCGACCGGGCGACCCGGCAGGCGGCCGACGTCAAGCTCGCGATGGGCATACGCAAGGTTCACCACGACTCCGGCGGCACCTACGGTGTCCCCAGGATCACCGCCGAACAACGCGATGGGCGAGCCCGCCCGCAAGAAGATCGCCCGCATCATGCACCAGGTCGGACTGGCCGGACTACGCCTGCACAAAAAGCACCGCACCACCGTCGCCCACCCGGCGGCAGCGAAGGCAGCCGATCTCATCGGACGTGACTTCACCGCCGACGCGGTGAACACGAAGTACGTCGGCGACATCACCTAATGGGCATCGGTGGGGACCAGAGAAGCCTTGACATCACCCAAGCCG
>NZ_JARAVK010000534.1:0-1907 GCF_033792765.1 Streptomyces sp. PA03-6a
CCCCCCGTGCTGACCCGACTCCTGGGCATCACCTCGTACCTGCTCAGCAGCGCCCTGCCCCCCTCCGTCGTGGACGCCGCCATCGCGCACACCGACTGGAAGGTCCGCGGTGGCCTGGCGGAGCACCAAAGGGGCATGACGCCCGAGCAGTGGACCGGGCTGGCCCTCGGGGAGTCCGACGCCGCCCGGCGCGAGACCGTCGTGCACTACGCCGGGTACCACAGGGCGCGCCTCACCCCGGAGGGCTACGCGCGGCTGGCCGCCGACCCCTCACCCTTGGTCCGGGCGACCGCCGCCGTCCTGCCCGGCTTTCCGGACTCCCTCCTCGTCCTCCTCGCGGGGGACCCCGACCCGGGCGTACGGGCCGCCGCGTGCCCCCGCGTCTGGGCCCACCTTCCGTCCCCCACCCGGGAGGCACTGCGCGCGGACCCTTCGCCGCGTGTGCGTGCCGCCGCCTTGCTGCGGCACCACGAGGACGACGACCACCCCATGCCCGCCGACGTCTTCGAGGCACTGGACCGCCCCGCGCACGCGGTCGCCGCCTGCCGGCTCGACCACGACCTCGCTGCGCGTCTGGCCGCCGACGGCGACCCCGCCGTGCGCCGCGCCCTCGCCGGCAACCCGCACCTGCAGCCCGACCTGGTCACCCGTCTCGCCGCCGACGACGACAACGACGTCCGCGTCGCCGTCTCCGTCCGTCCCGAACTCACCGAACTGCAAAGGGCCGCCGTCCGCGCCGAGATCGACACCCACCGCAAATTCGACGAACTGCCCTGGGTCGTGGCGCTCCACGACGACCCGGAGGCGATGCGCCGCCTCGCCCAGTCCGGCCATGTGTTCCTGCGCCGCAGCGTGGCCCGCGCCGCGCGGCTTCCCGCCGACGTGGCCGAGCTGCTGGCCCGGGACGAGGACAGGGCGGTCCGGCTCTTCCTCGCCGAGTCGTGCCAGGACGCGCCCCCGGACATGCTGCTGGAGGTGTGGGGCTGGTGGACCGGCAGCTTCTCGGTTCCGGACCGGCCGCGTGGCCACCCCAACTTCCCGCGCGCGGGCCTCCTGCGCTTCGCGGACGACCCGGATCCCCGGATGCGCCGGCTCGCGCTGGAGGACCCGGAGTCCACCGCGGAGCTTGTGGACCGCTTCAGCCGGGACCCGGACCAGGAGGTACGGATGCGGGCCGCCGAGGATCCGCGGCTGACGCCCGCCGCGGCGGCGCGGCTGGCCGACGACCCCGCGAGCGCCGTGTGGTACCGCGCGGCCCGGCACCCGAGCCTGCCCGCCTGGGACATCGTCCGTCTGCTGCGTAAACCGGTGACGGCGGAGTGGGCGGCCCAGAACCCCGCGATCCCTGTCGCCGTCATGCACCGCCTGATCGACGAGGCGGCGCTCGCCTAAGGCCGACCGCCGGAGGCCTCACCCGCGGCCTCGCGCACCGCCCCCAGCGCCACGTCGACGAGGACGCCGGCTTCGAGAAGGCGACCATCGAGCAGATCGCGACGGAGGTCGGCGTGTCCGGGCGCCGCGGGGGAGCGGAGAGGGCGTCGACGAAGGCGCGTGGGGAGTTCGTGCGGGTTCACATGGGTCCGGCCGGCTGGCCGGCGCGACGGGCGGTGTCCCGGTGGCAGCGGCTACGCGGTGGCAGGCCTACGGCGCGTGCGGCGCCGTCACGTCGGCGCCGGCCCCGGGCAGCAGGCCGATGCCGCGGCTGGGGCCCTGGCAGCCCTGGGCGGCGGCGATGCCGAGCGCGACGAGGAGGGTCACGGTGACGAAGACGATGAGCCGCTGCCGCAGCAGCCTGCGGTCGGCACCCACGGGGCGGCGGTCACCCCGGCCACCGACGTCTTCGCCTTCGGCGCGACGCTGGCGTACGCGGCGATGGGCGACTCGCCGTTCGGGCAGGGCAGTTCGGA
>NZ_JARAVK010000535.1:0-1835 GCF_033792765.1 Streptomyces sp. PA03-6a
CATCCTGCACTTGGGGGAGCCGGTGTTGCATTCGCCGTACACGGCGCGGCGGGCGTTGCTGGATGATCTGGGGGTGTCGGGGCCGCATGTGGTGGTGCCTCCGTACTGGCCGGCGATGGCGAGTGAGGCGTTGCACTACATCCGTCAGGAGGGGTACGACGGTGTGGTGGCGAAGCGGTTGACCAGCACGTACCTGCCGGGTCGCCGCAGCCGTGACTGGATCAAGGTCAAGAACCTCCACGCCGACGACTCCTGACCCCCACCCGGGCCGCCGCGACCGGTGACCGCCGGGCCCGGGGCGCCCCACACGCCTCCCGGGCCCGGCCCGCCCGCGGTCACCGCCGACGGGTGATCGTCTTGTGCTCGACGTAGCCGGTCAGGCCCACCGACCCGTACTCGCGGCCGATGCCGCTGGCCTTGTAGCCGCCGAACGGGCCGTCGAAGCTCATCGGGGAGCCGTTCAGGGTGACGGTCCCGGTGCGCAGCCGGCGGGCGACCGCCAGCGCACGCTCGGGGCTCGTGGTCCAGACGCCCCCCGACAGGCCGTAGTCGGAGTCGTTGGCGATCCGCACCGCGTCGTCCTCGTCGTCGTAGGCGATCACGACCAGCACGGGGCCGAAGATCTCCTCCCGGGCGATGCGCATGCCGTTGTCGACGTCGGCGAAGACGGTGGGAGTGACGTAGTTGCCCTCCTCCAGCCCGCGCGGTACCTCGGGGCCGCCGGTCACCAGGCGGGCGCCCTCCTCGATGCCCAGCTTGATGTAGTCGATCACGCGCTGCTGCTGGTCACGGCGGATCATGGGGCCGATGAAGGTGTCCGGCTCGGAGGGGTCGCCGACCTTCAGGGACTCCACCATCTCCTTCAGGGCCGTGACGACCTCCTCGTAGCGGCTGCGCGGCGCCAGGATCCGGGTCTGCAGGATGCAGGCCTCGCCGTTGTTCGCCAGGGAGCCGAAGCGCAGCCCCTGCATCACGGCGGGGAGGTCGGCGTCGTCGAGGATGACGGCCGCGGACTTGCCGCCCAGTTCGAGGCTGACCCGCTTGAGTTGCTCGCCGGCGATCGAGGCGATGCGCCGTCCGGCGCGGGTCGAGCCGGTGAAGGCGATCTTGTCGACGTCCGGGTGCGAGACGAGGTGCTCGCTGGTCTCCCGGTCCGCCGGGAGGACGCTGAGCACGCCCTCGGGGAGGCCCGCCTCGTGGAAGAGGTCCGCCAGCAGCATCATGCTCAGCGAGTTCTCCGGGGAGACCTTCAGCACCACGGTGTTGCCGGCCAGGAGGGCCGGGGTCAGCTTGGCCGTGGCCGCGGAGAAGGGCGAGTTCCACGGGATGACCGCGGCGACCACGCCGATCGCCTCGCGCCTGACCACGGTGTCGAAGTCCACCGAGGGGTCGGAGGGTTCGAGGACCTCCTCCCAGCCGAGTTCGGCGGCGGCCTTGAGGTAGGCGTCGACCTGGCGGGTCAGGAACGGCTGGCCGGCCCTGGTGAACCAGCCCGCCGAACCGTTCTCGGCGGATATGGCCGCGGCGATCTCGTCGGCACGGGCCTCGCGCAGCGCGTTGACCCGGCGGATCACCTCCTGCCGCTCCTTGGGGTCGGTGCGCGGCCACGGCCCGTTGTCGAAGGCCTCACGCGCCGCGGCGACGGCGGCGTCCACGTCCGCGTCGGCTGCCTGGGCCACCCTGCCCAGGACGGACTGGTCGTGGGGGGAGCGGATCTCGAGGAGGAGGTCAGGGTCGCTGGGGGTCACCCAGGAGCCGCCGATGAAGAGCCTGTCGCGAAGGGTCATCAGTCACGTCTTCCAGTTGCGGGGGCAAGGTGGGGCAAGGGCAAAGCG
>NZ_JARAVK010000536.1:0-1828 GCF_033792765.1 Streptomyces sp. PA03-6a
GCAGCGTCAGTGTTGTATAAGAGACAGATCCGGCACACCCCGCCGGGCCGTGCGAGGACGGGGCGGCTCGGCACCGGTGTGGCCTCCTGCCTGTCGGCGGGGCGTGCGTGGCCCGGCGGGGTGTGCCGGATCCGGTCGCGCCTCAGCGGACGGGCCCGTGGCCGTGGGACTGCCAGACGGTCACCCAGTGGCCGTGGGACCAGCGGGCCAGGCGGTGGCCGTCGTACCGGTAGAGCTTGCCGTCGTACCCGTACCAGTACTGCACCTGGTGGTGGCCGTAGTCGTAGTGGTGGCGGGTGACCTCGTCGTTCCAGCGCCGGTCGTCGTTCCCGGTGCGGTCGCCCGTCCTGTCCCACGTCGTGCTGCTGACGCTCACGGCCTGCCGGTCCTGGCCGGCGGGCCGGGGGGCGGCGGAGGCGGAACCCGTGGCTCCGAGCAGGGCGGTGCCGGCGAGTGCCACCGAGGCGGTGGAGGTGGCGATGATGCGCGTCCACTTGTTCATGACTGGTGTCTCCTTGCTGTGCCCCGGTGTGCGGGGCGTCGGACGACGGTCCGGCCGGTTGGGCCGGTCCCCGTCGTGCGGGGGCGATTCCGTGGTGCTGCCGGGGCGGGGCGCCTGGTTCGCAGGTGCTGGTTCCGCGGGGCCGGCGTCGCTGTGGATCGCTGGTGAATGGAACCTAACAGATGATTGAGGAGGGTCAATCATTTATGGGATGTGACCATCGCCTCGCGCAAGGAATCGGGAGAAGTGGAATAACGGGGCACGAACGACCGCTGGGGGCGACCTCGTCCGTGGGGGCGTGGTGGGGGGTCGCGGTCGCTAAATCGTTGAAGTTCATGGATTACCCATCGATCACGATGGTTGGTGGCGCGCTATCATGCAGGCATGGCAGTGAACGAGATCGCGGTTGAGGGTGCTGCCGGCGGCGACCCGCTGGAGCAGCTCGGTTTCCTGCTGGCCCGGCACGGCGCCATCGCGAACGGCCGCGTCCAGCGCGCCTTCGCTTCCTGCGGCCTCACACCGCGGGCCGGAGCCACGCTGATGCTGCTCGGCGGGTGCGGGTCCATGGGGCAGCAGGGTCTCGTCGCGGCGCTCGAGGTGGATCCCAGCATCATGGTCGCGATCCTCAACGACCTCGAGTCCGCGGAGCTCGTCGAGCGCCGTCGCGACCCGTCGGACCGTCGCCGGCACATCGTCGCCATCACGGACCGGGGGCGCGGCGTGCTGGCCGAGGCCCAGGCGGCGGTGGAAGAGGTCGAGCGGGGGCTCTTCGGGGACTTGTCCCCGGAGGAGGTCACGGCGCTCCGCGGCCTCCTGGCCCGGGTGCGCACCTCGCCGGGCGACGAGCTCTGCGCCGAGGAGTGACCCGCGGGCCCGGCCGGCGCCCGTCCGCGCACGGGAACGGGAACAGCACCCCCGGTGGCCGGAGGTGCTGGTGGTTCGGGTCGGTGGGACGTAGGCGATGCTCAGTCGAAGATCACGCCGTTGTTGACGGTGCCGTTGTTGATGTTGGTGGAGTTGTTGTCGCCGACGACGATGATGATGCTGCCGTTGCCATTGGCGTTGGGGCGGTTGCCGCCCTGGTTCCAGCCGCCGCGCCCCCAGCCCTCGTCGTCGTGGCCCCGGCCTCCGCCGTGACCGCCGCCCCGGCCGGACTCCTTCGCGGTGGCCGCGTGCGCCTCGGCCGGCGCGGTGGCGGCGAACGCGGTGGTGGGGAGCAGCGCCCCTCCCGCGGCCAGGGTGGCCACGGCGGTGAGGGTGACGAGGCGCTTCGTGCGGAGGGTGGGAGCCATGGTCGTCGTCCTTCGTGAGCGGGGGTGGAGGGGG
>NZ_JARAVK010000537.1:0-1827 GCF_033792765.1 Streptomyces sp. PA03-6a
AAGAACTGTCAAGCGGCCTTGCCGAGTTGGGCGTCTGAGGTTGCAGGGAAAGCGGCGGTTTCGCTGTAGTGGACTCGTTGGTTGAGGCAGTGGTGAAGGCAGCCGATCATGCGGTTGAAGAGGTTGCGCTGGGCGGCGGTGTGACGGTCGCCGGCCTCTCGGCGGCGGTCGTAGTGGGCTCTGGCGCCGTCTGAGTGGGTCAGGGCGGCGAACGCCCAGACGTAGCCGATGGCGGCCAGACGCTGGTTCTTGACTCGGCGGGCCAGGACGGCCACGCTTTTGCCGGAGGCCCTGGTGATCGGGGCCGATCCGGCGTAGGCCTTGAGGCCTTTCGTGTCGGCGAAGCGGGATCGGTCGTCGCCGATCTCGGCGAACACCCGGGCGCCGCTGAGTGGACCGAGCCCTGGGAAGCTGGTGATGATCTCGGCGTCCGGGTGTGTTTCAAAAGACTCCACCGCGGCTTCGGCGAGGTCCTCGGCGCTGACGCATGCAGCGTCCAGCTGCCGCAAGAGTGCCAGGGTTTGGCGCCCCATGGCCTCTTCGACCAGCGGCAGTTGGCGCATTTGGGGGATGCGGAGCGCGGTCTGGAGGCGCTCGGCCTCAGCGTCGATGGTGTGCTTGCGGCCGGCTTTCTTCAGCAGGGACCGCAGCTGGGTTCGGGTCAGCCGGGCGGCCTGCTCGGGGGTGGGGGGCGGCGGCCAGGAGGACGCGGGCGATGGGGTGGCAGACACCTTCGCGGCGAATGCCGACCGCGGCCAGGAAGCCCGGGAAGTACTCGCGCAGGTGGGAGGTGAGCTTGTTGCCGGCCTGGGTGCGGTCCCAGACCGCGTCCTGCTGAGCGCGGGCGAGGACCGCGATGGCCTGGGCAAGCTCGGAGTCGGCGGGCAACCTGCGGTGGGCTGCGGCGTCGGTGCGGAGGATGTTCGCGAGGACCAGGGCGTCCAGGTGGTCGGACTTCTTGCGGCTGACCGCGTGCCGGTCGCGGTAGCGGGCGGCGGCCATCGGGTTGATCGCGTAGACCGGGCAGCCGGTGGCTCTCAGGCAGGAGACCAGCAGGCCGCGGGACGTTTCGATGGCCACAGGTGTCGGGGTCTCGGCGCTGTCGCCGTGCTCGGCGAGGATTGTTATGAGCTGGGCGAGACCCTCGGCGTCGTCGTTGATCCTCGCTCTGGACAGCAGCGAACCGGTGTCGTCGACCACGACGACGTCATGATGGTCACTGGCCCAGTCGATGCCGCAGAACACACTCAATTGCTTCACGCCCTCTCGGCTTGGTTAGCGTGTTTCGGCTGGTCACAGCCGTGTGGGGCACGCGTCTCCCTAATGGCAGGGCTCGAGGGCCCGTCATCCGATTAGCCGTTCGTGACCCCAGCGACCCGCAAGGCCCTCCGTCTCGGGAAGAGCTCGGTGGCTCCCGAACATGTCAGAGGTGGCCCCTGTGAGCGGCTCGGACCACGACCATCAACGGTCCGATCATGTGATTGGTCACGTTGCCGACGGCGAGCGACAGCACCCGCCAGCCTTCTTTGAGGGCTTCTGCCCTGATCAGCGGAGGACGTCGTACTGACGCCGGCCGTCGACAACGTGACCGAGGTGGCGGGAGACGCTGTCGGCTCGACTCTGCATTCAAGGGGTCCAGGCCCCGGGAACCCACGACGAGTAACGAGCTTCAATTCCCGCCACCCGGCGGGATGGGAGCCATCGAGCCGCTCTATCTTCAAGAGCTCACGGCTTGGGTGATGTCAAGGCTTCTCTGGTCCCCACCGATGCCCATTAGGTGATGTCGCCGACGTACTTCGTGTTCACCGCGTCGGCGGTGAAGTCACG
>NZ_JARAVK010000538.1:0-1810 GCF_033792765.1 Streptomyces sp. PA03-6a
TCTCTCCTATTTTTAGTCTGTCTTATAGTCTTTTCTTATTTTTTTTGTTTTTCTATGCCAGGATACGGGGTGGTGAGGGGTCTTGGGGGGTTGGAGACGGGTAGAGATGTGTAAAAGGGACAGGACTGCGCAAGGAGCAGGTTGCCGTCAGCCTGCGCAAGCACGGCGCGGCGGCTGTCGTCGCGCGGGTGATCCTCGTGCTGGACGCGTCGGGCTCGATGAGCGGCCTGTACGCGCGCGGGGTCGTCGCCGACGTGGTCGAGCGCATGGCGGCGGTCGCGGCGCAACTGGACGACGACGGCGAGATCCAGGCGTGGACCTTCGCCTCGCACCCGGCGCGGCTGCCCGACCTGCGGATCGCGGAACTGCCGCTGTGGCTGCGGCTGCACGTCCGGGTGGGCGAGCTGAGCCTGTTCGGCCGGCCCAAGAAGCCCCGGCACGGACTGCAGCCGGGCCAGATCGACATGCGGTTCGTCGGCATCCAGAACGAGGAGCAGAAGGTCATCGCCGAGGTCCGGGCGTTCGTGCGGGCGTACCCGACGGCGGCGCCGACGCTCGTGCTGTTCTTCTCCGACGGCGGTGTCTACCGCAACGCGCAGATCGAGCAGCAGTTGCGCGAGGCGGTGGAGGAACCGGTGTTCTGGCAGTTCGTCGGCCTGGGCCGGGCCAACTACGGGGTGCTGGAGCGTTTCGACACCCTGCCGGGCCGGCGTGTGGACAACGTCGGGTTCTTCGCCGTGGACGACATCGCCACAGTGCCGGACGCGGAGCTCTACGACCGGCTCCTCTCGGAGTTCCCCTCCTGGATGACGGCCGCGCGGCAGGCCGGGATCCTGCGCTGAACCTCCCGTTTGTCGGCGGCCGTCGGGCCGTGCGACTCCAGGACGACCGGCGCGCCGAGTGCCTCCCCCACCGCCTCCGACCAGGCGGCCGGATCGGGGCCGGGCACGTCCCAGCACGCCGGACGCGCCGTCAGCAGCCGTTCAGTGAGGGCGGCCTGGTGGCCGAGGTCCCCGGGCGGGGCGGTGGGCAGCCGCGTCTGCCCGGTGTCGTACGCGCGGACCAGCCGCAGCTGCGGGCAGCGGCGGGGCGCGTCGAGGTGGGTGACGGCGAGGGCGTCCACACCGCCGCAGACCTCGACGGCGTAGCGGTGGGCGACGGCGTCGAAGTGGCCGGTGCGGAAGGCGCCCTGCCAGGGGCCGTGGCCGTTGTGCGGTTCGGGCAGCAGCGGGGCGAGTTCGGGGTCCTCGGTGACGTGCGGTCCGGGGCCGTGGCGGGTGGTGTACGTCCGTACGACGCCGAGCCGGCGGGCCTCCTGGCCGGCTTCCGCCAGCAGGGCCTCGGCGCCCGCGAACGTGGTCGTGGACCAGGTGGTGTAGGGGTGGAAACCGTGCCACTCGTCCAGGAGCACGCCCTGGGCGCCCTCGAGGACGACCGTGCCCTCGCGCAGGACGCGGGCGAGGTGGCCGTCGCCGGTGAGGGTGACGGCGCGGGCGAAGGCGGTGAAGGCGTCGGCGCAGTCCTCGGGCGGCGGGGCGGGCAGCCGGCGTCCGAACTCGTCGGCCAGGCGGTCGCGCAGCAGGCGCAGCTTGCGCAGCAGACGGGGGCGTGAGGCGCAGTCCCCCGCGGTGGGGGCGGCCTGGGGGGGGGGGGCCTGGGTGGGGGGCCCACTGGGGTGGAACCTTCGGAACCTGGCGGGGGTCGTTCTGGTCCAGGGAGGGGTAGGGCCCGAAACGAGGGAATGGTGGGTGCCGAGCGCCCCGCGGATCCCGAAGTCGGTGAGGACGGCCCGTGGGATGCCGCGGTGCAT
>NZ_JARAVK010000539.1:0-1783 GCF_033792765.1 Streptomyces sp. PA03-6a
CGGCGGCACGCCTGGGTCGTCGGCGTCCCCGTGCTCGGCCTGCTCGGCCTCCTCGTCGCGGACCACGCGGCCCTGCTCCTGCCCAACCTGATGTGAGGACCCGTTCGTGACCGAGACCACCATCCCGCTCCCGCCGATCGCGCAGGACGCCAGCCCCGGCGCCACCCTGGAGGCCCGCCGCATCTCGTGCTGGTTCGGCGACCACAAGGTCCTCGAACGGGTCTCCCTGACCATGCCCGCCGGGGAGGTCACCGCCCTCATCGGCCCCTCGGGCTGCGGCAAGTCCACCTTCCTGCGGACCCTCAACCGGATGCACGAACTCGTGCCGTCCGCCGCCCTGGCGGGCGAAGTCCTGCTGGACGGCGAGGACATCTACGCCCGCGGGCGCCGCCTCACCGAGGCCCGCCGCCGCATCGGCATGGTCTTCCAGAAGCCCAACCCCTTCCCGGCGATGTCGATCTACGACAACGTCACCGCGGGCCTGAAGCTCACCGGGCAGCGGGTCCGCGACGCCGCGAAGGACGCGCTCGTCGAGGAGTGTCTGACCAAGGCCGGCCTCTGGAAGGAGGTCCGGGCCCGGCTGCGCCAGCCCGGCGGGGCCCTCTCCGGCGGTCAGCAGCAACGCCTGTGCATCGCCCGCTCGCTGGCCGTACGGCCCAAGGTGCTGCTCATGGACGAGCCCTGCTCGGCCCTGGACCCCACCTCGACCCGGCGCATCGAGGAGACGATCCGCGAACTGGCCCACGAGGTCACGATCGTGATCGTCACCCACAACATGCAGCAGGCCGCCCGCGTCTCGGACCAGTGCGCCTTCTTCCTCGCCGAACAGGGCACCCCCGGCGGCATCGTGGAGCACGGGCCCACCCCCGCCATGTTCGGCAGCCCGACCGACCCGCGGACGGCCGACTACGTGGAGGGCCGGTTCGGGTAAGGGGTGTCCATGCCTCCTCACACCTCCCCACCCCAGGTGCGGCCGGGCCGCGGGGTCCTCGCCGTCGTCGGCTCGGCCGCCGACGGCGTCGAGACCCTGCGCGAGGGCCTCGTCCTGCCCGCGCTCGCCCGCGGCTGGCGCGTCGCCGTCACGCTCACCCCGACCGCCGCACGCTGGCTCGGGGAACAGGGCGAGACCGGGCGGCTGCGCGACGTGACCGGCCTCCCCGTGCGCGACCGGTCGCGGCTCCCCGGCGAGCCGCGGCCCCATCCGGCCGCCGATTGCTGCGTGCTGGCCCCGGCCACCGCCAGCACCCTGGCCAAACTCGCCCTCGGCATCGCCGACAACCAGGCCCTCACCCTGCTCGCGGAGGTCCTCGGCACCCCGCACGTGCCGCTGGTCGCCGTCCCGGCCGTCAACGCGGCCCACGCCCGCCACCCGGCCTGGCCCCGCCACCTCGCCACCCTCCGCGCGGCCGGCGTCCACCTCCTCCACGACCCGGACGCCCGGCCCCTCCCGGAACCGGGCGAGGCCCCCGACGGCCGCGGTCTCCCGTGGGCCGACGTCCTGGACGCGGTCGACCGTACGACGCGATGACGGCGGCGGTCCGTCCGTCGCGAGGCAGAGGCGGAGACCGGCCAATCGTGAACGGCCGATTCAGGCGCGGCGTGGGTTGCGGGAAAGCCGCTCCCGGGCTGCCGCCGGGCGTCGCCCCGACGGCCCTCCCGCGGCACCGGACGCCCCGCCTGCGGGCCCCACTGACCGCCGCCGCCCCGGCCGTTGCGACCCCGCCCCCACCCCCCGACCCGCCCCCCGTGCGCCCCCCCGGCCCCCCCCCCCGCCCCCCCTCGT
>NZ_JARAVK010000053.1:0-44443 GCF_033792765.1 Streptomyces sp. PA03-6a
CACCAGCATCGCCGCGGACAGGACGGACACAGCGACAGGGCGGACACGCACGACGGCCTCCAGGTCGGATGCGCCGACCGGTGGTCGTCGCATCCGACCTGGAGGCCGTCGTGCGTGTCCGCCCTGTCGCTGTGTCCGTCCTGTCCGCGGCGATGCTGGTGGCCGCGGCGCCCTCCGTGCAGGCCGCCGACGGCTGGACGCCGCACCGCGACGGCGGCCGGAGCGTACGGCTCGCCGTGTACGACTCCGGGCGCGTCGGCCACGCCGTGATCACCATCCACCGGGTCGGGCGCGGCTGGGAGGTCGACGCCCTCGTCACCAAGGAGGTCGACGACCCGGGCTGCATCTACCTCGCCACCGACGACGGTGAGGACGGCGGCCAGGGCCGGGAGATCGGTGCCCAGTGCGGCTCCGCCGACACCACCACCCGCATGATCAGCCACACGGAGTTCCGCCGGCTGGTCCTCGGCTGGGTCGACGGCGACGGCGTCCCCGTCAGCCGGCGCAGCGTCAGGCTCTGACGGCGTGCGCGGTGCCCACCGGTGTCCGCGACCTCGCCGGCACCGCTGGTCCGCGACCGTAGCGATGGGGTACGACTGCACGATGGACTGCGAGCGTTGCCTGGAACCCGTGATCGAGGGCCCCGAGGGCGGCTACGTGTGCGGCCTGTGCCTGTTCACGGTGGAACCCCCCGGGTACAACAAGCGTCGCGAGGAGGGGCTGCGGGCCGTCGCGGCCGAACGCCGCCGCCGTACTCTGGAACGCCGCGCCCGCAAGGGGCTGCCGGTCTGACACGGTGCCCGTCCGGCACGCTGCGGACCGGCCGCCCGACCCGGAGGCCATGGCATGGCCGGCGCGCCACGCCCTCCCGCTGAACGGCCTCGACGCGGGCGCGCCCTCGGCATCGGGCGCTGCCCTGCGCGCGGCCCGGGCCGGGCGTACGGCGCCGGCTCGCCGACCGCCCACTGCATGCGCCCCGCAGGAGTCGCGGTCCTGCCCCGGTCACCGCCGTACCGGCCGGGGACGACGACGCCCTCGCCCGCGTGACCCGGATCACAGGTCTCACCTGCATAGCGGGCCGCCCTCCGGCGTCTTTCCCATGACGTAAGGGCGTGGCGAGACCAGGGGGCGGTGCTGATGGGGGATTCCCGAACCGATGGGGGGTTCGACGAGTTCATGGCAGCCCGGTGGTCCGCCCTGTTCCACCTCGCCCGGCTGCTCACCGGGGGTGACCGGCACCGCGCCGAGGACCTGCTGCAGGAAGCCCTGGTCAAGCTGTGGTTCGCCTGGCCGCGCGTCGCGGACCAGGCGCCCGAGGCCTACGTGCGCAAGGTGATGGCCCGGGCCGCGGCCCGCTCGGCCCGGCGGCGTTGGTGGGGTGAGCGCCCCGTCGAGCACCTGCCGGAACCGCCCGCCGTCGGCGATCTCTCCGCCGCCGTTGCGGAGCGGTCCCGGCTGGAGGCCGCGCTGAGCCAGCTGCCGGCCGGGCAGCGCGCCGCGGTGGTGCTCCGCTACTACCAGGACCTACCGGAGGCGCAGGTCGCGGAGGCCCTGGGGTGCCCGCTCGGCACCGCCAGGTCCCACGCGGCACGCGGCGTGGCACGACTGCGCCGGATCCTGTCGGACGCCATCGAGCCGGTGGGCTGAAGGAGAAGCGATGGACGACTTCGAGCGCGAGCTGTCGCGCATGCTGCGCGACTCCGAGCAGTACACCCCCCTCGAGCCCCGGCACCGGGAACGGCTGCGTGACGGCCTACGGGCCCGCCGCCGCGCCCGCGCCGCCTGGCGGGCCGGCGGGTCGGCCGTCGCGGTGGCCGGCCTCGCCGTCGGACTGGCCCTGCTGCCGGGGGCCTTCGCCATGAACGAGCCCGCCGTCCCGGCCCCGCAGCCGGCCGGCACCCCGCGGGTGACCGGCACGCTCTCCCCGAGCCCCGACGGTCCGGCGAGCACGAGCACGAGCCCGGCTTCCCCGGCCATGGGCGAGGGCGGCGCCTACTCCTCCGCGACCGGTTCGGACGCGCCCTCGCCACCGTCCAGCGGCACCGGAGAGGTTCCCGCCAGCCGGTCCACCGGCGCCGATCCGTACAGCGGCCCCCCGACCGGGACGGCCACGAGCACCGCCACGAGCCCGCCGACCGGGAGCGCTCCGCCCAGCGGAACCCCGACTCCCTGATCCCGGGCCGCCTCCCGCCCGTCCCGCCTGCCTTCGGCATGCCCTGCACCAGTGAACAGAAGCGGACAGAACATGAGGAAAGACCGACCGGTCGCCGTGATGGAGCGCGCACCTCTCCCGGCCCGTCACCCCGACCCCGTCCTCGACGTCGTGGTTCCCGTGCACAACGAGGAGAAGGACCTGGAGCCGTCCGTCCGGCGCCTCCACGCGCACCTGCGCGACACCTTCCCGTACGCCTTCCGCATCACCGTCGCCGACAACGCCAGCACGGACCGCACCCCGCGGATCGCCGCACGCCTCGCGTCGGAGCTGCCCGAGGTGGCGTGGACGCGGCTGGCGGACAAGGGGCGCGGACGGGCGCTGCGCGCCGCCTGGTCGCAGTCGTCCGCACCGGTGCTGGCCTACCTGGACGTGGACCTCTCCACCGACCTCGCGGCGCTGCTTCCCCTGGTCGCGCCCCTGATATCCGGGCACTCCGACATCGCCATCGGCACCCGCCTGGCCCGCGGCTCCCGGGTCGTGCGCGGCCCGAAGCGGGAGATCGTCTCGCGCTGCTACAACGTCCTGCTGCGCTCGACGCTCGCCGTGCGCTTCTCCGACGCCCAGTGCGGCTTCAAGGCCGTGCGCAGCGACGTCGCCGAGCGGCTGCTGCCCCTGGTCCAGGACTCCGGCTGGTTCTTCGATACCGAACTCCTCGTCATCGCCGAACGCGCAGGGCTGCGCATCCACGAGGTCCCCGTCGACTGGGTCGACGATCCCGACAGCCGGGTGCGCATCGTCCCGACCGCCCTGGCCGACCTCCGGGGCATCGCACGCATCGGCCGCGCGCTCGCCACCGGCCGCCTCCCGCTCGCCGAACTGCGCCACGGCCGGGCGGGCACCGAGGCCCAGGCCGGGCTCCTCGCCCAGCTACTGCGCTTCTCGGCCGTCGGAGCCGTCAGCACCCTCGGCTACCTTCTGCTCTACGCGGCGCTGCGGCCACCCGCGGGCCCCCAGGCCGCCAACGCCCTGGCGCTGCTGGCCTGCGCCCTCGCCAACACCGCAGCCAACCGCCGCCTCACCTTCGGCGTACGCGGCCGCTCCGGCGCCGTACGCCACCATGCGCGCGGACTGCTGGCGTTCCTCGTCGGCCTCGCGCTCACCAGCGGCGCGCTGACCGCCCTGCACCATGCGGCGCCGGCCGCCGGCCACCGGGCCGAACTCACCGTGCTCGTCGCCGCCAACCTGGCCACCACACTGCTGCGCTTCCTCCTCTTCCGGTCCTGGGTCTTCCGCGGCCGGCGCGACCGCCGGACGGAATCCACCCCCTCATGACCAGCACGCTCGCCGTCGCCCCGGCCACGACCACCGCCGGCCCGTGTGAGGAGCCGTCCCGCACCGCCCGCTGGGGGCGCGCCGTCGCCGTCTACGGCACGCTCAAGCTCGCCGGTTTCGCCGTCTTCCTGTACCTGCTGGACCACACCGGCGACTTCCGCGCCAAGAACCCGCGCTTCGGCGGCGGCGCCCACCCCTGGGACGTCCTCGCCAGCTGGGACGGCTGGTGGTACCAGCAGATAGCCACCCACGGATACGATCCGGCGCTGGTCCCCGTACCGGGGGCGACCGGCCCGATCACCCTGGAGGGCAACTCGGCCGCCTTCTTCCCGCTCTACCCGGCCGCGATGCGTCTGGCCGCCGAGGTGACCGGCCTCGGCCCGTACGGGGCCGGGATGCTGGTCTCCGTCCTCGCCTCCTTCGTCGCCGCCCTCGGCTTGTACGCCGTCACCGCCCGCCTCGGCGGCCACCGCGCCGGGCTCTGCGCGGCCGGTCTGTGGGCGGTGTGGCCCGGCTCCGGCACCGAGTGGTCCGGCTACTCGGAGTCCCTGTACGTCGCCCTGGCGGTATGGGCCTGCCACGCGGTCATGAACCGCCGCTGGCTCACGGCGGGCCTGCTCACCCTCACCGCGGGCCTGGCCCGGCCCACCGCCACCGCGCTGATCGGCGCCCTCGTCCTGGCCGGACTGCTCGCCCTGCGGCGGCCGCGCGCGGACGGCGTGGCGCGCCCGCTGACCGCGATCGTGGTCGCCCCGCTCGGCCTGTTCGGCTACCTCGGCTGGGTGGGCCACCGGATGGGCGATCCCGCGGGCTACTTCAGGCTGCAGGAAGGTGCCTGGGCCCACACCTTCGACTGGGGCAGGCACACCTTCGAGGTCTTCACCTCGGTACCGGTGGGCCGCTTCGACTACCTGTCCGCGTGCCCGGTCGAGGACATCGTGGGGGTCTGCGTCGTCGTGCTCGCCCTCGCCCTGATCCCGGCCCTCGTGCGGCTGCGGGCGCCGCTCGTCCTGGTCGTGTACACGGTCCTCACCGTCGTCACCGTCCTGGGAACGCAGCAGATCTTCGGCAACGTCTCGCGCTACCTGCTGCCCGCCTTCCCGCTGTTCGTGCCGCCCGCGCTGGCCCTCGCCCGCACCCGGCCCGTCGCGCGGGCCGCGCTGCTGTGCTTCGCCGCGCTGGCCTCCGGCTCGTACGCCGGATACGTGCTCTTCGAGCTGGGCGTTCCGTAGCCCACGGCGATGGTGGTGATCCAGCGCTCCCCCGAGCCCGGCGGCGACCACCACGTACGCGAGCACGACCGCGTCGACGGGCCCCGGGCAGCCGGCCGGCCGGGCATCCGTGACCCGGATTCTCGGCGGGACGTTAGATCTGGGCGCCGGACCTCGTCCGGGCGAGGCGCGGAACCACGTGTTCTGGGCACCTCGCCCCGCCCCCCATCAGGGCCTTTCCCTCTGGAGCCGCCGATGTCGCCGACTTCCGCCATGCCCGCGTCCCCGTCCGCCGAGCAGCGCGGCAAGCGCCGCCTCGCCCTCGTGGGAGGCTCGCTGGGCAATCTCGTCGAGTGGTACGACTGGTTCGTCTACGCCAGCTTCGCCCTCTACTTCGCCGACTCCTTCTTCCCCGGTGACAACCCGACCACCCAGCTGATGAACACCGCCGGCATCTTCGCGGTCGGCTTCCTCATGCGTCCCGTCGGGGGCTGGGTACTGGGCCGCGCCGCCGACCGGCACGGCCGCAAGAGCGCGCTGACCCTCACCGTCACCATGATGTCCGTCGCCGCCCTGCTGATCGCGATCGCCCCGACGTACGGTCAGGCCGGTTACGCCGGCGCGCTCGTCCTGCTGCTCGCGCGACTGCTGCAGGGCATGAGCATCGGCGGCGAGTACGCGGCCAGCGCGACCTACCTCACCGAGGCGTCGGCCCGCAACCGGCGCGGTCTCGGCTCGTCCTTCCAGTACGTCTCGATGACGGCGGGACAGCTCCTGGGCCTGGCGATCCTGATCACCCTGCAGCACGTGCTGACCACGGACCAGTTGCACGACTGGGGCTGGCGCGTCCCCTTCCTGCTGGGCGCGGTCTTCGCCCTCGTCGTCTTCTGGATCCGGCGCAGGCTTGAGGAGACCGACGCCTTCGCCGAGGAGGCCGGCACCCAGGACGACGCCCGCGGCTCGCTCCGGCTGCTGTGGCAGCACCGGCGTCAGGCGCTGCTGGTCATGGCGCTGACCCTGGGCGGCACCGTCGCCTACTACACGTACACCACCTACCTCACCAAGTACCTCATCGGCAGCGCCGGCATGGCCAAGAACACCGCGACGCTGGTCAGTTTCACCGCGCTGTTCGTCTTCGCGCTGCTCCAGCCGCTGGCCGGTGCGCTGTCGGACCGGATCGGCCGCCGGCCACTGTTGATCACCTTCGCCGTGGGATGCACCTTCGGCACCTACCCGATCATGACGGCGCTCGGCTCGGCCTCCTCGTACTGGCCCGCGCTCGGCCTCTCGCTGCTCGCGCTCGTGATCGTCACCGGCTACACCTCGATCAACGCCGCGGTGAAGGCCGAACTGTTCCCGACCCGGGTACGGGCGCTGGGCGTGGCGCTGCCGTACGCGATCGCCAACGCCCTGTTCGGCGGCACCGCGGAGTACGTGGCGCTGTGGTTCAAGGACGCCGGTCACGAGACGGCCTTCTTCTGGTACGTCTCGGCGTGCGCGCTGGTCTCCCTCGTCACCTACGTCCTCATGCCCGACACCAGGAACGCCGCGCTCAGCCGCGCCGAGGAGGCGGCCGGGGACCCGGCGCCGCGGCCCGCACGGTCGCCGGCCGAGGGCGTGGTGCCGCAGGCGTAGTACCGCCCCCACCGAAGTGTGCGGCCCCCGATCCCGGACGCGGCGCCGGGATCGGGAGCTCGGCGGTCGGTCAGCGGCGGACGACCTGCGGGGCTATGTCCTCGGTGAACGCCTCGCTCTCGGAGGACTTGGCGGTGAGGGCCTTGGCGGGGGTGGTGCCGCAGAAGGCGGCTTCCAGCGTGCCGCCGAGGATGGTGTTGACGGTTCCGTTGTTGGAGGTGTTGGCCATGGAGGTCATGCTGCGCTTCCCGTCGGCGGTGGTGAACGCGTAGGTGTAGAAGCCCTGGACGGTGCCGGTGTGGCCGTACACGGTGACGCCGCAGGACAGCTTCCTGGCGCGCAGCCCGAGCCCGTAGGACTGGGTGCCGTCGGCGTTGACCGGGACCATGGTCATCATCTGCTGGAGTTGGGCGGCGGGCACGAGCGTGCCGGAGACCAGCGCGGAGAAGAACCGGTTGAGGTCGTGGGCGTTGGAGATGACCGCGCCGGCGGACTGCGCCCAGGAGACGGTCTGTTCGGTGGAGTCCACCAGCGGCAGCGTGGTGTCGTCGGGCCGCAGGTAACCGTGGGCGTAGGAGCCGGAGATGGTGGTCTGCGGGTGGACGTAGGTGGTGTTCTTCAGGTTCAGGGGCTCGAAGATGCGCCGCTGGTACTGGGTGGCCATCGGCACGCCGGTGACGTGCTCGATGAGTTGCCCCAGGACGACGAAGTTGGTGTTGGAGTAGCTGTAGGCCGCGCCGGGCTCGTTGGTCGGCTCGTGGGCCGTCGACAGGTCGATCAGTTCCTGGTAGGTGAACACCTTGTTCCGTACCGATTCGAAGCCCGGGACGGTGAAGTAGAACATGTCGTTGGTGTAGTCCCACAGGCCGCTGCGGTGGCTGAGCAGATGCCGCACGGTGATCCGGTCGTCCGGCAGCGGCTGGGCCAGGTAGGTGTTCGCCGGTGCGTCGAGGTCGACACGCCCCTCGGCGACCAGTTGCATCAGCACCACCGTGGTGAAGGACTTGCTGACGCTGCCCACCCGGAACCGGCGGTCGGCGTCCATCGCGGTGCGGGCGACGGTGTCCGCCTGCCCGGACGAGATGCGGTAGCTCGTGCTGCCGGAGTCGATACGGGTCAGGGCACCCGGGGCGCCGTTGGCCATCGCCTGCTTCTGCACGGCCAGGACGGCGCTGACGGAAGGGGCGGGCAGGGATGAGGTGGCCGCGCCGGCGGGGGAGGCGGCCAGGACGGCCGTCGCGGTGCAGCCTGCGAGCACGATGCCCGCGTTCTTGATGCGCATGGTGGACTTTCTGGTCGGGGAACAGGTGACCGGTGGGGGGCGTCGCCTGACGCGGCGACTGCGGGCCCGGGAACGCGGGGACCCGGATCGTGCCGGGTCCTCCCGCCGGTGGCGAGGCGTCAGCCGATGGCCAGGGTGGCGAGGGGGCGGTGGCCCGCGTCGAAGACGGTGACGCTGTGTATGAAGGGGCTCCCCGGCAGCGGGGGAGAGGAAGGAAGGGGGCTGGTGGCGTACCAGGCGCCCCAGCCGGGGTGCCCGGGGAGCCGGACGACGGTGCCGGTGACCGCGCCGAGGCCGGTGACGACCCTGACCGTGGCCGCGTCGGCGGCGTCGTCCGGGGTGACGTACACCCCGGACAGGAAGTACCGGTCGCCCACCGTCTCGGCTTGCAGGCTCACGCTGGGCCGCGTGGGATCGATGTTGCCGTCGACCACGCTGCGGAACTGGTCCGGCTGGTCGGGAGTGGACCAGTGCTTGCCCTCCTCGGTGAGCCACAGGACCACCCCGGGAGCCGCGTTGACGCGCTCACCGGGCGATACGACCCGCGCCCACCCGCCCTTCGTGGCGGGGGCGCCGGCGGCCGCGGTGGCCTGTGACGTACCCGTGGACGCCGTGGACGGCGCCACCGCGTAGGCCACTGTCGGCACCCCTGCCAGAAGGGCCGCCGTCATCGTGGCCGTCGCTAACTTCTTCATCCGGGTCATGGACGAGACTCCTTGCAGACTGTCAAACGAACGCACCGGGGGCTCACATGCCCCCTCAACCTCTCAGACCACGGTTCGGCGAAGATCGGTTGACAGAACGCGCAGACTTTCCGGGTCGGCGGTGGTGCGCCACCCGCCGCGTCGGAACCGCCACGGCCTGGACAGGGGGCGTCCACGGATGCACGCGCCACCGGTCGAGGACGCCGACCGCACGGCCCACGCCCAGCGCGGCCACACCGCTGGGCGTGGGCCGGGCCTTGGACGCCCTGCGGTTCGTGCACGAGGCGGGGTTCGTCCTGCTCGACCTCGAACTGCCGTACCTGGACAGGCTGGAGCTGCTGCGGCGGCTGCGTACCGTCTGAGGTGGCCTGCGTGCTTCGTCGACACCCCGTCCAGGTCGACGAATGGCCCCCGGTCATCGACCTGGTCAGCGGGGCGCGGGGAACCCGTTTCCACGGGAGGGCCGGGACTTCCCGTCGAGCTCACGCTCCGCGGCCGCGGTCCGGCTTCGGCGCCGCGTCGATCAGGTCCGCGGCAGCCCCCGTACCCCGGACGGTCGTTGAGGCGTCCCGCGGCGGTCAGCGGCAGAGTGCCCGCAGCACCATGTCCGCGTAGCGGTGCCAGACCGATGGTTCGCGTTCCTCGAGCCGCACCAGCTGCAGGGCCGCGCCGCACAGGAGCACCCGCAGATCCAGTGGCGTGGTGTCCTCGCGCAGCGTCCCCGCCGCACGCGCGGTCTCCATGGCCTCGGTCAGCGACTCCAGGACCGACACGGCGGCCGGGGACGCCCCGTCCGCCAGGCGCTCGGCGAGCAGGCGGTCGTGGGCCAGGACGTCGAAGAGCGCACACACATGGCGGCGGAAGACCTCGTCGGGGCCGGTCTCGTCCCGGGCCTCCGCGGTGCGCCGCTCGAGCTCCTCCAGGCTCAGCCGGGTGATCGTCTCCAGCAGGTCCTCCTTGGTGGGGAAGCTCCGGTAGACGGTCGCCTTGCCGACCTGGGCCCGCGCCGCGATCTGGGGGACGGTGGCCAGGGTGCCGCGTTCGCGGAAGACGTCGACCGCGGCGGCGACCACGCGCTCGTGGTTGCGGCGGGCGTCCGCCCTTCGCGGTGACGTGGACGTCTGCCGGTCCGGGTCGGGCGGGTTCACAGGGCTCATGGGACGGGTGGCCTGTCTGGGTTCGATGAGGGGTTCGGCCCCCGGGTCCGGTGGCCCATGGTATCGGACCCGCGAGTCCGTTTCATGGCGGTGGGTGTGTGCGTACGAAGTACCGAGTGCCTCTGGGGCGGCGATCGGGCCCTCGGGGGGAGGGGGTCAGGCCTTGCTGAGGACGAAGAACAGGAAGCACAGGAACTTGCCGGACCGCTTCTGCGCGAAGAGTTCGGGGAACCGTTCGCGGGCGCCGGGTGCCGGGGCCGGTTCGCTGATGAGGTCGATCCGGAAGCCGGCCGCGGTGAACGCGTCGGTGATCGCGTGCAATGGCCGGTCCCAGAAGGTCATCAGGTGCTTGGCGCCGCCGAGTTCCCACATCTCGGAGCTGGAGCGGGTCGCGAAGTAGTCGGTTCCGGGCGGTGCCGCCATCTGGCTGACGAAGGGGTGGTTGACGGACACGATGAGCCGGCCGCCGGGCTTCAGTACGCGCCGCAGTTCGGCCAGGGCCGTCGTCCAGTCCTCCAGGTAGTGCAGGACCAGGGAGGCGACGACGTCGTCGAATCCGGAGTCGGCGAACGGCAGCGGGCCCCCCAGTTCGGCGCGTTCCAGCACCACGCCGTCGCCGAGCCGTCGCCGGGCCAGCGCCAGCATCCCGGCACTGGAGTCGAAGCCGGCCACGACGGCGCCCCGCTCGCGCAGCGCCTCGGCCACCGGGCCGGCACCGCAGCCGGCGTCAAGGATCCGGCGGCCCGCCACGTCACCGGCCAGGTCCACGATCGCGGGGCGCGCGTAGTAGGCGTTGATCAGGCTGGTCTCGTTCTCGGCCGCGTACGCCTCGGCGAAGCGGTCGTAGTCGTTCGCCGTCTCTCCCGGCCCCGGGGGAGCCTCTACGGGACTGATCCAGGACACCGCCCTGGGCGCCCGGGCGTCCGCCTGTCCGGCGGGACCCTCGGGAGCGGCGGGTCCGCCGGTCATTCCGGGATGGTTCGGCATGGTCGACCCCGTTCGCTCGGACTGCGGTGGACGTGAGGGGAGTTGCGCGGATCGGCCGGAGGGCCCTCAGGGGGCCGTGAAAGCCACAGCGGTACCCTGGATGAGTGATTTGGTTTTGTCAATCACTTGCGCTCCGACCCTTCAACGGGCTGCCGGCACTTCAGTAGGCTGCCGGTCATGACCGAACGCCGGCCGGCGACCGACGCGGAGGCGAAGGCACTCGCCTCCGCCCTCCGCCTGCGCATCCTGCGTATCTGCGCGCGGGAGCCGCGCACGAACAAGGAGATCGCGGCGATCCTCGGCCGTGATCCGGCCAGCGTGCTGCACCACACCAGGACGCTGGTCCGCACCGGGTTCCTGGAGGCGCAGGAGGAACGGCGCGGGGCGCGCGGCGCACGGGAGATTCCCTATCTGTCGACGCGCAAGACCTGGCACATCGAGGCGCCGGCGCAGGACCGGTCGATGCTCGACGCGTTCCTGGAGGAACTCGCCCTCGTCCCCGCGGCCGAGGCCGAGGGCACCAGGATGGGGCTGCGCCTGCCACCGCCGCAGATGGATGAGTTCCGCGCCCGGCTCCATGATCTGCTGGAGGAGTTCGCCACCCGCCCGGACGACCCGGCCGCGCCCGCCTGGTCGCTCTTCCTGGTGGTGCACCCCGACCCGAACCGGCCCTGACGACGGTGTCCGGCGCATCACCCCGCCCATGTCCAGCGCAACGCGCCGACCATCAGAAGGTCACAAGATCCGCCGGGCAAGCGCCCAACTGATCGTTTCACAATGGGGACGACCCAGCGCTCTGACCGCCCGCGCCGTGATCGTCGGCGGTCCAGCCGAGCGGTCTCACCCCGGGAACGAGCCCCGTCAGGGCGTTTCGGGCTTGCGGGCCAGGAGGCAGGCGTGCGGTCTGTTCACGCGTCCGCCGGGCTCCTGTTCCAGCTTCGCGGTGACGACGAGTCCGGCCTGCTCCAGCAGGTCGACCATGCGGTCCAGGGGCAGGAGGTACGACTCGTAGGACACCGGACGGCCATAGCGGTGCGTCGGCTGCAGCCGCTCATCGCCGACGTAGTCTCCCCAGAGCAGGTAGCCGCCGGGCGCGAGCGTGCGGTGGAACTCGGCGAACACATCCGGCAGCCACCGTGGGGGCGTGTGATGGGTGGAGTACCAGGCCAGGATGCCGCCGAGCTCGTCGTCCCTCATCTCCAGCGCGGTCATCGAGCCCTCGGTGAACCGCAGGTTCGGATAGGCCTGCCGCGCCAGCCCGATCATCTTCGGCGACAGATCGACGCCGAAAGCGGACACCCCCAGCCCGGCCAGGTGCGCCGTCACGCGGCCGGGGCCGCACCCCAGGTCCGCGACCGGCCCGAGACCGGCCGTCCGCACCAGTTCGGCGAATCCCGCCAGCATCGCGCGTGACGGCGGGTCCATCGCGGCTGGAGGCGGGACGCGTTCGACGTAATCGGCGGCGACCGTGTCGTACGACTCGCGGACGGCGGTCAGGAAGGAGGGCTCGGCCATGCGGGCGACCCTAGACCAGACAACTGACAGACCATGGCGCGACCTTCAGCTGACCTGCGCGACATCCACCGCGGCCGACACCCAGCCGTCACACCACACCGGTGATCGTTTGCGGTCACGGCACGATTGCCGGTGCGCCCACGGTGGCACCGCCATCCCGGGGCTCCCGGTGCCGGACCGGGTCGCACCGGCGTGCATCGATACGCCCCAGGCGATCACCGAAGGTGAGTCCCTACCGTGAACTCCTGCGGCCCCGACCGTCCCGGCAGCCCACCCGCTACCTTCCTCACATGGAACGGGCCATCATCCTGGGGAGCCTCGCCGCGGGCGGAGCCGACACCGCCCCGCAGCGGCTCACCGAACTTGCCGCCGAACTCGGCATACCGGCCGCCGACCTTCTCGTAGTGGCAGGCCGGCCGGTGCCGGCGGAATTCCTGCCTCCGGAGCGCGACGCCAGGGTCATGAGGCAGTTCGCATACCGCGTCAGTTACTGCGACCACTCCCAGATCGCCGCGCTGGAGGCATTCGTCCGCTCACTGCCCCGCGTCACCGCTCGGACCCTTCGTGCAGCCGGCGTGGCCGGCCCGACGTCCCGCCGAGACCAGGCTTGCCGCCGTGCTCGGCGCGCTGATCCGCAATCGCGGCTTCGGCATCCGCGAACTGCCGTTCATGGGACTGTCCCTCAGCACGCTGTACCGGATGGTGTCGCGCTGGGACCCGAGTCCGCACCGCCGGCAGCAGCTGTCTGGCGTAGCGGGTCCGCTGGGCTGGACCCTGCCCGATCTCTTGCCCGTCGCCTGGACGTACGGCCCCGGAACGGTCCTGAGCGGGTCGTCGGCGATGCCCCGTGCCCGGTCCAGCGCGTCCGCTTGCCGTCGCAGTCGCTGCACGAACTCCACGTCCGGCTGCGCGGCGGAGAACCGGGCCGCCCGCCGGTCGGGGCGGCCAGGCCCCTCTTGACCAGGGACGCGAGCGCTCGGTCGGACGTCTCCGTCGAGAGGCCCACCACGGCCGCGACGCGGTCCCGCGAGACCGGTCCGGCCGTGACCAGCATCCTGTACACGCTGTCTTCGACGCAGAGGGCGTCATCTGTTGTCTCGGGCATGTGAATCTCTTCCGGGGAGTGCCGTGCATCGGGGGTGTCTGACAACGTTGTCTCATCGAAGCGTCATGCGTGCGTACGCAATTAAATGGAAGGTGGGCGGCCGACAGGTCCAACCCTGTCGGCCGGGGGTGTGGGGGGATTGGATTCAGACCAGGGGGCGGACCCTGCCGCGGCGGGACGCCGCTGTGGCGACCGCCGTCATGCAGGGGGTGCAGTACTCGTCGCGGTAGTCGTCGTCGGGTGCCGGAACGGGCCTGCCGGCGAGCGCACGGCCGCACAGGGTGCTTCCGTCAAGCCGGAGTACGTGCCACAACTGGGCGGATCCGGATTCCGTCGCTATGGGTTCGGCGCGCATGTCGTACATCGGCGACCTCCCACTCGAACGCGTATGCGGTCACGCTCATGAGACGCCGCCCGCCCCGAAGCCGCGACCGAGAGGCCGCCGAACGGGTGAATCGCGCAGGGTGACGGGACGCGCCTGGCATCAGCCGCGCCGGACCAGTGCCAGCAGATCCGTGACGAGTTCGAGCGAGGCGTCGACGTGGGGGAGGGACATGGACTCCACCATGAAGTGCTCGATGCCCGTCCGGTCGGCGAGCGACTTGATGGCGTCCGCGACCCGGGTCAGCGGGGTCCCCTCCACGACGTTGACCCGCATGACCGTGTCCAGCAGCGAGGGGTCGCGTCCCGCCGCACCGGCGGACTCGTCGATCAGGGCGCGCTGCGCCAGTACGGTGTCGGCGTCCACGAAGACGGGCACGACGCACGCCGGCAGCCAGCCGTCCGCACGCTCACCGATGCGCTTGAGCGCGGCGGGGGCCCCGCTCGGCGCGCCGAGGTAGAAGGGAGGGCGGGGCTTCTGTACGGGCTTCAACGGCGCGTACTGCAGCGGAAGCTCCAGGTGGCGGCCGTGGTACTCCACCGGGTCCTGGGTCCAGAGCAGTTCGAGGGCGTCCAGCGTCTCGTCGGTCCGGGCGCCGCGCTTGGTGAAGTCCACGTTCGCCGCCGTGAATTCCTCGGGTGACCAGCCGACGCCGAAGCCGGGGATGAGCCGCCCACCGCTGATCCGGTCGATCGTGGTCAGACTGCGGGCGAGCGGTGCGGGCGCGTAGACCGGCGCGATGAGGACGTTGGTGCCCAACTGCACCTGCTCGGTCGCGGCCGCCGCGACACCGAGCAGAACGAAGGGGTCGGCCGCGGTCCGGTACTCCACCGGGATCGTGGTGCCGGGGCCGGTGGCCCCGATCGTGGGGTTCACGGCGGCGAAGTGCCGGTCGCCCGCCCACAGGCTCGCCGCACCGGCCTTCTCCGCCTCCCGGGCGAACTCGGCCGCCCGGTCGACCTGATGGGCCACGTCGTGCAGGTACGGAAGCGCAAACCCGATCTTCATGGAAACCCTTCGTTCGCCTTGGGGGCATGCCGGACACGGCCGTTGCCACGTCAGGAGCCCGCGACGAAGCCGTAGGCCGTGCCCAGCCTGCTGTCCCGCCGTCCGGGGGTGAAGGCACTGGCGTTCCTGGGAGTGCCGGGACCACCCGGCACCGTCATGACGAGGCGACTGGTCCCCCCGCTGCCAGGACCGCCGGGGCACTGCCACCGGGGGCGGGGGGCGTGCACAGTGGGGTTCACCCAGGGAACAGCCGCCCTCCGGAGGCCGCGCGCCTCCACGCGGCCTCCCGGGAACGTGATGCGGAAGGACTCTCCCCCATGCAGTCGCAGGGACGACTCGTGCTCGCCGGCGCCGAGAGGGGCGCCGGCCCTCGGGACCGCGCCGGGAAGGCGCACCTCCCGGGGCCCGCTACCGCCCTGGACGAGGTCTTCGCGACCTACGAGGCGCGGGGGCACGCCCGACCGGGCACGGCGTGGGCCGACTTCGTGCGCGGTTTCCACTGGGCCGTGCCGCTCCCGCAGGCCGAACCCGCCGAGGGCGACCCGCGGACGGTGCCCAGGGCCCGGGCGACCGAAGGAGGCCATGTGCTCTCGGGGGCGTGGCGCCTCGCGCCGTCCGCCCGGGAAGCGCGCTGGGTTGCGCTGCCGGCCCTGGTGGAGCGGGGCCGGCAGGTGTTCGTCGTACGCCGCGGACAAGGCGCAGAGAACGGCGGCGGCTACCGGCTGCACGAGCTGTTCGTCCCCGCCGGGTTGACGAGTGCGGCCACGGGCACCCCGCTGCGCAGCGCGGACGCGCCCTACGCGTGGATCGCGGCGACGGGGACGGCCTTCGGCTCCGCCCGGCGGCTGCTCGCGGAGGGGACGACGGCGCACCTCGCGGCGCTGCTGGAACGGGAACGCGGCGCGTTGCACGCCCACTTGCGGAACGCGCCGCTGGTCGCGGGTGGGGACGGGAACCTGGCGGAGCGGGTCGACAGGGCCGCCCACCTCGTGCGCGAGGTCTACGCGGCCTGCTGCGAGGAGGGTCCGGACGGGCTCCCGCACCGGCCGGCGACCCTGCTCACCGCGGGCGCGCCGCTGCTGCAGTTCCTGCGCTTCGCCACCGAGCTGCTGCCGCCGTCGGGTGCCGGCGGCGGCTGACCGGCGCACCGCGGGGCGCTGCGGCCCCGGTGTTCAGGCGGCCGGTACGGGCTCCAGGGTCTGCTCGGCCCAGATGGTCTTGCCGACCAGCGCGTACCGGGTGCCCCAGCGATGGGAGCACTGCGCCACCAGGAAGAGCCCGCGTCCGCCCTCGTCGGTGGTGGCCGCCCGGCGGATGTGGGGCGACGTGCTCGCCGCGTCGCTGACCTCGCAGATGAGTGTCCGGTCGAGGATCAGGCGCAGCCGGATCGGGTCGTGGCCGTGCCGGATGGCGTTGGTGATGAGCTCGCTGACGATGAGTTCGGTGGCGAAGGCCAGGTGTTCCAGCCCCCACAGGTCGAGCTGCCGCAGCACCAGCGAGCGCATGTCGCGGACGGCCGCCGGGACGGGGGGCACGGTCCACGTGGCCAGCTTCCCCGGGTCGAGGGGGCGGGTCCTGGCCAGCAGCAGGGCCAGGCCGTCCTCCATCGTGAGCTGGGCGGCGACCAGGTCGGAGATGGCGCGGCACGTCTCCTCGATCGGGCGGGCCCGGTCGGCGACGACGGTGCTGAGGCGGGCGGCGAGCGTCTCGGACGTGTCCGTGGCGCGCTGGAGGCTGTGGCTGGAGAACACCAGGGTGCTGCCTTCGGCGAGTTCCAGGTCCAGCGGCTCGAACACCGGGTCCCCCTGGCCGAGGGGGTTGTTGACCGGCACATCGGGGATCACCACGTCCCCGCTCCGGCCGACGACGGCCGGCGGGGGATGTCCGGCACTGGCCATCACGCACCGCCGCGAGACGGGGTCGTAGATGGCGTACAGGCAGGTCGAGCCCTTGAGGCCCTCCACCACGGGCGCGGACCCGGTGGCGTGTTCGCGCTCCAGGAGCCGCGGCACCATGTCGTCGATCTGCCCGAGCAACTCGTCAGGCGTGAGGTCCACTTGGGCCAGCGTGCGGATCGCGGAGCAGATGTGCCCCATGCACGCGGCCGCCTGGAACCCCGTGCCCGGCACCGCGCCCACGACCAGGGCGACCCGGGTACCGGACAGCGGGATCACGTCGAACC
Organism: Streptomyces sp. PA03-6a; assembly: GCF_033792765.1. NCBI lineage: Bacteria > Bacillati > Actinomycetota > Actinomycetes > Kitasatosporales > Streptomycetaceae > Streptomyces > Streptomyces sp. PA03-6a. Next base: position 16,656 of record NZ_JARAVK010000053.1, read on the forward strand.
AGTCGCCGCTCACCCCCGCGTGCACCCGCGACGGCCGGTAGTGCTGCGCCACCTCGACCGCGCTCTGCTCCGGGACGCTGCGCGGCAGCATGCTCGCGTGGAGGGTGAGGGCGGCCGTGTGCTCGTTGGTGTAGCGGCGGGCGTTGTCCAGGCAGACGGCGGCGCGCGCGACGATGTCCTGGGCGAGGACGAGGTCGTCGGGCTCGAAGGGTTCCGTGCCGCGACCCCGGTACAGGTGCACCAGGCCCAGGGTCGCGTCCCGCGCGCGCAGCGGTACGAGGATCAAGGAGTCGATCCCGTACCTGAGCATCGTCCTGACGCGCTGGTCGTCGGTGTCCCGCAGCCAGGGGGCACCGGGGTCGACCACGGGGATCAGCCGCGGCCGGCCGTCGGCGAGGCTCTGCACGTGCGGTGAGTCGGGGGGATAGTCCTGCCGTTCGCCGGGTTTCCTGAGCCCGCTGATGACGTCGGGGTCGACGGCCGTGCGGGCGAGGGAACGCAGCGCGACGGGCCCGGAGCCCATCGGCTCCGGTTCCGCGCCTTCCATGACGTCGTCGAGGAGGTCGATCGTCGCCACGTCCGCGAGCCGCGGAACGAGCACCTCCACGAGTTCCTCCGCCGTGCACCGCATGTCCAGCGTGGTGCCGATGCGCATCGCGGCCTCGTCGAGGAGCGCCAGGCGCTCCTTGGTCCGGTGGCGGTCCGTGATGTCGATGATCAGATCGGTGACCCCGAGGACCTCGCCGCCCGGCGCGGTCAGGACGACGGAGGAGACGTGCCAGACGTGGTCCCGGTGCGGATCGGCCGACGTGCGTCCTTGGTGGACGGCGTTGACGACCGGCCGGCCGCTCTCCAGGACCCCTTTGAGCCTGCGCTCGATCGCCATGGCGTCGAGTCCGGGCAGGACCTCGCCGACGGGCCGGCCGAGGGCCTTCGCCGCGGGGAACCCGTGGATGCGTTCCAGCGCGGCGTTGACCCGTACGAAGCGCAGGTTCCGGTCGTACACGGCGATGCCGATGGGCGCCTGGGTGAAGAGGGCCTCCAGGATCGCCTCGCCCTCCGCGAGGGCCGAAGGGGTTGCCGGGACCGCGACGACCGCGGTGCCCCCGCCGTCGCGCCCTCCCGGTTCGAGCAACGGCGACATGTGGAGGACGACGTCGGGGGGGCCGCCGTCACGGCGGCGCGTGAGCACGGCACGACGGCCCGAGGAGGACGCCCGCCCGGGTGCTCCGTCGGCATGCCCCGGGGATCCGGCGAACGCCTCCGGCCACAACTCGGCTGCCGGGCGTCCGACGACGTCCGCGGCGCGGCAGCCGAAGAGCCGTTCGGCGGCGGCACTCCATGCGGAGACGACGCCGTCGTCATCGAGGACGAATCCGGCGACGTCCTCGTCGCCGGACGATCCTGAGGGGCGGCGTCCGTAAGGAGCCTCGGAGGGATTGCCCATTCTCATGTCCTGTCACGCAAGGTGACGATCCCGGCCGTCCCGGGACGCCCCGGGCGCCCGCGAGACGCCTGCCGGCTCACGGCCGCACCACAACTCAGGCTACCGAGACCCGCCGACACGCGCCCGACCTGCTGCGAGCGCCATCCTGCTACGGACGGTGACGGCACCGCCGCCCCGGGGTGAACACCTCGTGCGGGGCCGTCCGGCCCGTCGTACCTGGTACCAAGGGGGCCAGGCACGTGCGCGCCGGGCGGGGTTACGGTCCTCGGTATGGACGCTTCGAATGCGCTGGGTGAGTTCCTGCGGGCTCGCAGGCGCCTGGTCCGGCCGGAGGACGTCGGCATCGGCACCCGAGGGACGCGTCGGGTCGAGGGTCTGCGACGGGAAGAGGTCGCGATGCTCGCCGGGATCAGCACGGACTACTACCTCCGGCTGGAACAGGGACGCGACCGCAATCCGTCACCACAAGTGCTCGACGCGATCGCCCGGGCGCTGACCCTGGACCAGGACGCGGCCGACCACCTGATCGGCCTGACGCAGGCTCAGGGAAACCGCGCGGCCGCGCGGAGGCGGTCCCGCGGCCGGGCACCGCGACCGGAACAGGTGCCACAGAGCGTCCGCGAACTGATCGACGGATGGAGCGGCAACCCCGCCTGGGTGCAGAACAGGTTCTTCGACGTCCTCGCCGTGAACGACCTCGCGGCGGCCCTGTCGCCCAGCTACGCCCCCGGCGTGAACCTGCTGGCGGCCGCGTTCCTCGATCCGTCGGAACGTGAACGGCGCAGGGACTGGGAGTCGATGACACGCGAGGGCGTGGCCACCCTGCGGGCCCTGGCGGGGCCGGACATCGACGACCCCCGGCTGACCGAGCTGGTCGGTGACCTGTCGCTGCGGAGCGACCGTTTCCGTGACCTGTGGGCCCGCCACGACGTGGCACCGCACACGGGCCGGGTCTCCCGCCTGAGGCACCCGCGGGCCGGCGACCTGGAACTGCGGTCGAACAAGCTGACCATCGCCGGGAGCGACGGGCTCATCCTCGGCGTGTTCCACCCCGAGCCGGGCAGCCGCAGCGCGGAACTCCTGCAGATGCTCGGCGATCTCAGCGCCTCCCCCCGCCCCTCGGCGGGGGAGGACCGGGACCGGCTGACCGCGCCGGAACGGTGAGCGAAGGACGCCGGTCCCCGGTCCCACGACGCCCGGCAAACCGGGGTGCTCCGGCACACGGCACCCTGACGGTGAAAGCAACGAGGATGACGGACAGACGAATTCCGGCGGAGACGCCCGTGCCCGGGGACGGTGTGGACCTCACCCGGGTGACCGCCAACTTCCGCCAGTACCTGCTCGGATGGGGCGAGGCGGAGCGCGGCGAGGGGGACCTCGACTACTACCGCAGCGGACTCGCGACCCCCCAGTTCAACGGCGTGGTCCGGAGCCTTTCCCCGGACGAGGCCGGGCGGGCGGCCGCCACGGTCCGGACCCGGCTCGCCGACGTCCCCTGGTGGTGGTGGGTGGGCCCCGACAGCCCCGACCCCGAGGGAACGGCGGCCGAGCTCGCCCGTCACGGACTCGTCGAAATCGGCTCCGTCCCGGTGATGGTCCGGTCGCTCGACCGGCTCGTCGAGGCCGGGGAACGACCGGACGGCCTGCGGGTCGAGACGGTCGAGGAGCCCACCCGCCTCGCGGAGTTCGTCCGCACCTACAGCGCATCCATGGGCGTCCCGCCGGGCCTCGAGGCCGACATGGTGCGCATCGAGGCGCAGCGTCCCGACAACGCGGACGTCGTACGGCTCGCCGCGGTGCTCGACGGTCGTGTCGTCGGCACGACCGTGGTGATCACGGCCCACGGCCACGCGGGGATCTTCCTCGTCCACGTCGCCGGGACCCACCGCCGTCGTGGAATCGGCGGCACCCTCACGGCCGCGGCCCTCCGCGTGGGCCGCGACCGCGGGATGCATTCCGCCGCCCTCATGGCCAGCCCGGCCGGCGAGCCTCTCTACCGGCGCCTCGGCTTCACGACGGTGTCCGCGTACCGGCTCTTCACCCTGCCCGCGTGAGGACGGCCCGTGCCCCGGCCCTGGTGAGGGCCGGGGCACGGGCCGGTCGGATCACTCCCCGGAGTGGACGGCGGGCCGGCGCAACTGCACCTCGGCGCCGGTCTGCTTGAAGGACTCCGCGGACACCGGGACGAGCACCGCGTCGCGGTGGAAGTCCCGCAGGTTCGTCGACCCGCAGCTGATCATCGTCGAGGTGAGCTTGGCCCGGGTCCGTTCCACGTTGTCGTACAGGCTGCCGGCGTAGGGCACGTAGCCGTCGACGCCCTCTTCGAAGACCATCTGGCCGCGCTGGCCGTAGCGGGCCGCGTTCTGCGCGCGCCGCGAGCCCTCACCCCAGTACTCCTTGTACCACTGGCCGCCGATCTGCAGCTTCGGCGACGGGCTCTCGTCGAGCCGGGCGAAGTAGCGGCCGAGCATGATGAAGTCCGCCCCCATCGCCAGCGCCATCGCCATGTGCGAGTCGTTGAGCAGGCCCCCGTCGCAGCACAGCGGCACGTACACCCCGGTCTCCTGGGCGTAGGCGTCGCGCGCCTCGACCACGTCGAGCAGTGCGGAGGCCTGCCCGCGGCCGATGCCCTTCTGCGCGCGGGTGGTGCAGATGGCCCCGCCGCCGATCCCGACCTTCACGAATGCCGCGCCCGCATCGGCCAGGTAACGGAAGGCCCGGCCGTCGACGACGTTCCCCGCGCCGACGAAAACGTCGTCACCGTACGTCTCCCGTGCGAATTCGAGGGTCCTCGCCTGGTACACGGAATAGCCGTCGGAGGAGTCCAGGCACAGCACATCCGCGCCGGCTTCCAGCAGAGCGGGAATACGGTCCTTGAAGTCACGGGAATTGATGCCGGCGCCCACCCGCAGACGCTTCTCGCCGTCCACGCTCGCGCGGTGGTACGTCTTGTGGGCCTGGTAGTCCCTCTTGAGCACCAAGGAGACGACCCGGCCGTCCTCGAGCAGCGGCAGAACGTCCAGGTGGTGATGCCAGATCAGCTCGTTCGCCTCGGACAGCGAAACCGAGGCCGGCGCGGTGACCAGGTCGTCACGGCCCCGCATCCGGTTGCCGGCGGCCTCGGAGGTTCCGTGACGTTCCAGATGGAAGTCGTCGAGGCTGATGATCCCCAGGAACTCGCCGTCCGGTTCCCCGTTCTCCGTCACCACGGCCACGCCCTGCTCGGTGTCGGCCAACTGCCGTGCCACCTCGCCGAGAGGCGTCTGCGACGCCACGGTGACGTCGCTGGTCCGGAAGCCGGCCTTGTGCCGCTTCACCGTCCGCACGTCCGCGGCCTGGTCCTCGACCTGCTGGTTCTGGTGGATGAACGACAACCCGCCGACCTGCGCCAGCGCCACCGCCAGCGTCGGTGACGACACCGCCTGCATGATGGCGCTCACCATGGGGGTGGCGACCCGGATCCCCGGCTCCTCGCCGACCCGGTGACGCACCAGGGGCGCTCCGAGGTCCACGTTGTCCGGCGTGCAGTCTTCCGTGGTCAGGCCCGGAATGAGGAGGTACTCACTCAGCGTGCGGGAAATCTCGGGGAGGATTTTCACGTCGTCTCCAAAAAGGGCCTGCGCACCGGTCGACGACCGATGGGCGAGGCTCGCGCCGGCAGTGCGGATCGACGCCGGCCGGTAGCGCACGGTCGGAAGAATGCGCTCTGGAGATCCTGGGAGCGGGCACACCCGGCGGGTCGGTGCACACACGCGCGGCCGAATTGACAGCGAAGGCACGACAGACCGGAATCCGCACGGTGTTGCACAGGCGCTGACTTCCATGACGCCATGCGTGATCGTACCGCACCCGGCCTTTTCCAAGGTCGGCTTGGGCGTGTCCCGGCGGTGGGCCGCACCGGCCTCCGCACGCCGCCCACCGCCGGATCGGCCCGCCACCGACCGGGACCTACACGACCCGGCGATCGATGTCAGCAGCACGCCGTCAGTATCCCCGGGCGTGCTCGGGGAATCGACGTCTCAGGCGCGGTCGGCGTCCGTCGGGGCGTCCAGGACCTCGTCGCCGTAGACCTTGGTCACCTCGACGTCCAGAACGGTGGCTATCCGGCCGAACGACCAGTAGTAGCCCGCCACTTGAAGGACCTCGACGAACTCGCGCTCACTGAGGAATGACCGCGCCAGGTCGAACACCTCGTCGCTGACGCGGGGCTGCCGCACCACTTCGGCGGTGAGGCGGAGCAGGGCGCGGTCGGGGAGGGGGATGGCGGGGTTGTCCAGGTCCCGGGCCCGGATGAGCCGGCGGGTCGGCTCGTCGACACCTGCGGCCTGCGCCATGGGTTCGTGCTGGGCCGCGACGAAGGCGCAGCCGGTGTACTCGGCGACCGTGAGGATCACGAGTTCGCGTGAGCGGGCCGGGAGGCGCAGGGAGGTGAACTGGGCCCGGGCGAGCTCCACGAACGGTTTCACGGTGCCGGCCGAGTGGGACATCATCTTGACCATGGGGTCCGGCGGCAGCGCCGTCAGGTACTGACGGACCTCGTCGGGGAAGGACGCCGGGTCCGGGTCGGTCAGGCGGGGCATGGTGTGCTCCTGGGTGGGTGGTCGGGGGCGTCAGCGGGCTTCGGCGGGGAGGTCGAAGCCGGTCTCGCTCAGGTGCGAGAAGCGGCCGTCCTCGGCGTGGGCGCCGAAGATCGCGATCTCGCGGTGCTGGGTGGAGCCGTCGGCCAGGGTGAGGTGGAAGACGTGCCGTTCGGCGTACGTCGTGCCGTCGCCGACCTCGTCGATGACGGTCACCGTGCCGCCGGTGATCCGGGGGCGGATGCCCGCGACCATGGCCGCGAACTCCTCGCGGGTCAGGACGTCGCCGTCGCTGCGGTGGGTGTAGTCGGGGGCGTAGTACCGGTCGAGGACCTCGTCCAGTGCGACGCCGGGCTCGGGCTCGAAGACCAGTGCCCGGAGGGCTTCGCTGATGCGGGCGCATGTCATCCCAGGTGCTCCTTCGGGGGAGGGGTTATGTGGACCCTTGGGTCCGGATGCATCGAACCGTACCGGACTCCAGGGTCCGGTACGACGTCCGGTGGCCTGTGGACCTCGTCACAGCCCGCGGATCGCGGCGCAAGCGGCGAGCACGCTGGTACCGCGAGTCCCAGGAAAACGGGACGACTCCCTGCCCGCCCCGCCCCGCCGCAATCTGGAGGCGTCGGAGAACGAACACCGAGACGGGAGCGACACCATGACGACGACACTGATCACCGGAGCCAACAAGGGGCTGGGGTACGAGACGGCGCGGCGCCTGATCGCGGAGGGCCACACCGTGTGGATCGGCGCCCGCGACGCCGAGCGGGGCCGACTGGCCGCCGAGCGGCTGGGGGCGTCCTTCGTCCGGCTCGACGTGACGGACGACGGGTCGGTCGCCGCCGCCGCGCGGACGATCGAGGCCGGCGGCGGCCTGGACGTGCTGATCAACAACGCCGGCATCGAGGTGCGCCGGCCGGACAACAGCGTCGTGCCCACCGTGGAGACCACCGCGGACGCGATGAGGACGACCTTCGACACCAACGTCTTCGGCGTCGTGCGGGTCCTCCACGCGTTCGTGCCGCTGCTCCGGAAGTCCGCAGCCCCGGTCGTGGTCAACGTCAGCAGCGGCCTGGCCTCGCTGCACCACGTCACGGACCCCGACCAGCCCGCCCACATGTTCCCGGGCCTGGACTACCCGGCGTCGAAGCTGGCCGTGAACATGATCACCGTCCAGTACGCGAAGGCGCTGCCGGACTTCCGGATCAACTCGGTGGAGCCGGGGTTCACCAAGACCGACCTCAACGGCAACACCGGGTTCCAGACGGTCGAGGAGGGCGCCGAGGTCATCGTCCGCATGGCGCTCGTCGGCTCCGACGGCCCGACCGGCGGCTACTTCGACCGCAGCGGCGCGCTGCCCTGGTGACGGGAGGCTGTAGGCGGTATACCGGCGGGTTAAGCTGGCGCCATGACGGCGGATGCTCCCCTGGACGCAGAAGAAGAGCGCTTCTGGCGTGCCCTGCAGCGCGTGATGACCGCGTTGCCGAAGGCTCTGGATGACGACCTTCTGAAGTCGACCGGGCTGACGCTGTCCGAGTACTCGGTGCTGATGTTCCTGTCCGAGGCCAAGGACCGCGAACTGCGGATGATCGACCTGGCCGAGCTCACCCGCCTGTCGGCCAGCCGTATCTCACGGGTGGTCGACTCCCTCAAGGCCCGCGGCTGGGTGGCCAAGCGACGGCACGAGGTGGACGCGCGGGGGAGCGTGGCGACCTTGACGGCCGGCGGGCTGGAACGGCTGGAAGCCGCCTATCCGTCGCTCCTGGCCAGTGCGCGCAGGCGCGTCATGGACCACGTCGACTCCGCCGACCTCTCGGGCATGGCCGTCCAGTTCGAAAGCGTCGCCGAGCACCTCGGCTGACGGTTGGCGTCCGGCGTCCGGCGGCACAAACCCGGTGGCGGAACCGGGCCGTCACGGACCACCATGCGGGGCATGAGCGACCAAGCGCCACGATGGACCCGGGCAACCGTCTACCCCGACATGTGGGTCGACCCGGACGACGACCCCCGCGACAGCGAAGGCCCCGGTCCGGAGGGTGAGCTCGCCACCCTTCAGGACTACCTGACGAGCTACCGGATGACCTTGCGGATGAAGTGCCAGGACCTGGACGCGGAGCAACTGGCCCGTCGTTCGGTCCCGCCGTCGACGATGTCGCTGCTCGGCCTCGTCCGGCACCTCGCCGAGGTGGAACGGGACTGGCGCAACTGGATCAGCGACGGCGAACCGCTGCCGAAGCTGTACGGCAGGCGGGACGCGGACTTCGACGACGCCGTCGCGGACCAGGCCGTGGTCGATGCCGCGTACCGCGATCTGGAACGCGAGCAGGCCGCGACCGACGCGGCGCTCGCGGCGCATCCGGACCTGGGCGAGCGCGTGGGGAAGGACGGGATCGCCATCAGGGGGCTGCTGGTGCACCGGATCGAGGAGTACGCCCGGCACTGCGGGCACGCCGACCTGTTGCGCGAGTGCGTCGACGGCAGGGTGGGCCAGTGACGGGGGCCTGAGCCCTTCCTCCCCGGCCCGGGGCCACCGCGCGGTCTGCGGGAGTCCGCGTACCCGCGGGTGATCACGCGGTGGCCGCCGTCCTTTTGGTCCGGGACTACCGGTCCGGTCCTACCGGCCCCGGACGGCCGCCCGGCTCGGTACGACCATCCTGGAGGTGTCGACCAGGGCGAGCCCGGCAAGTCCCAGCAGGGGCAGGACGGTGAGTTGCCACAGTCCGGCGCCGCCCCAGCCGAGCGCGTCGACGAGCCGGGCGAAGAGCAGCCCGGAGAAGGCCGCCGGCACGTAGTAGGTCAGCATGAACAGTCCCGAGCCCCGGCCGACGAGTTCGGGGCGCACCGCGCGCTGCATGGCGGTCGTGCAGTTGGTGAAGAGGATGCCGCTGGCGAAGGTGCCCATGAGGAAGGCGAGGACGTACTGGGCCGGGGCTGACGTGGCGTACTGGTAGGCCAGCGCCGCGGTGCCGGAGGTGGTCACGAAGCCGACGGCCAGCAGGAGACGCTGGTTGACGCGGTCGCCGAGCCAGCCGGCCGGCAGTGCCATCATGGCGCCGAAGCCGAAGAAGGAGACGGCCAGCGCCGCCTGCCCGGCGTCGAGACCGAGGTGCTCGCGCAGGAACGTCGGGTAGAGCCCGAGGAAGCCGTAGTTCACCAGTCCGGTCACGGCGCAGGCGACACCCATGCCGAGCGTGTTGCGGTTGTACGGAGTGGCCGGCACGTGGTCGAAGCCGCCGGCCGACGTACCGGTCCCGGTGCCGGTGACCGCCTCGGTCATGGTGCGGCTCACGGTGGCGACGATGAGCACGGCGATCCCGAGGCCGACGGCCCCGAACAGGTGGAACGGGCCGCGCCAGCCGCCCCAGGCACCGGCGAGGCCGTTGCCGATGAGGGGGCCGAGGAAGACGCCCGCGCCGAAGGCGACGCCGACGACGCCGGCGGCGACCGCCCGGCGGTGGAAGAAGTAGGCACCGATGACGGCGTACAGGGCGGTGGCCTGCATGCCCTCGCCCACGCCGGAGACCAGCCGGTAGGCGCCCATGTCGGCGAAACCGGCGGCGAGCGGGATCGCCAGGGTGCCCAGCGAGTAGACGACGACGCTCATCACGATGACGCTTTTGCGGCCGAGCCGGTCCATCAGGTAGCTCGTGGGAAGCCCGACCAGGGCCATGCCGAGGGTGAAACCGGTCGCGAGCAGCCCTCCTTGGCCGAGGGAGAACCCGAACTCCGCGCGGATCTCGGGCAGCAGGGGATAGAAGACCTGCCGGTCCATCGCGTTGACCATGTACGAGACGCACAGCATCGCGAAGCCGAGGGCGACACCGGCGCGTGTGAGGGGCCTGGGGGAAGTCGGGGCGGGAGCAGCCTTCGCAAGGGGTCCGTCGATCACGTGAGGGTTCCTTGGGGGACGACGACAGGGAGTCGTATGCAGCACCGGACGCTTGTCCGTATGCCGTACACGTGAAGCGCTGGGCGCAACGATGAGCGACACGTGAGGGGCTGTCAATACATCGTGCGCGGCCTCTGCGGAGGATCCGTTGCTGCCCCCAACGGGCAGCCTTGAAGACGATTCCTACGTCCCGGGCACTAGGTCCCAGGATCTACGGACGGATGTCCGGATGTATGTGCTTGCGCATGAATCTATGTTACGGTCGCGCTCACTCCCCTGGGGGGCAGCGCAGCACGCGCTGCCGTGCGCCCCACCGCCCGTGGGCGCACCCTGTCCCGTCGCCTCAGGGAGCGGTCGGTCTGCCGACGGGACGACGACTGGAGAAACCCATGAGCTCATCCTCATCCCGCCCCGCCCGCCCCAGCCGCAGGACGCTGCTCGCCGGAAGCGTCGCGGCCGCCGCGGCCACGGGCATCGCCGCCGCCCCGGCCGTGGCCGCACCGCGCCCGCACGGCCACGCCCCGCTCCGGGTGATGGGCCACGACGTGGACGTCAGCCTGGCCACGCCCGAGCTGTCCCGCTTCTTCGCCTCCTACTTCGAGGCCAAGTCGGGGACCGACGCCGACGCCCTGATGGCGCACTTCGCCCGGGAGTCGGTCACCTACGCCGACGCCACGGTCGGATGGATCTTCCGTGACTGGCAGTCCCTGTACGACCAGTTCGCCTCACTGCTGGGCAGCTGGCCGGAGTCCGCCTACGCCTATCCCACCCGGATCATCGGCGACCTCGACAGCGCCGTCGTGTTCTTCACCGACTCGCCGGAGCTCTTCGGGCACGAGATCCGGGCCGTCGGCACCGTGGACTTCCGCCACGGCAAGGTCACCCGCTGGGTGGACCACTGGGACGGACGCTCCCTCACCGTCGACGGCGTCGCCGCCCTGCGCACCCCGCTCGACCGGTTCCCCACGGACTTCGGGGAGCACAGGACCGGGGGGAACGCGTCCCCGGCCCTCCGGAGTGCCGTCCGCGACCTCACCACCGCGCTGGCGGCGGGCGACGCGACACGGGCGGCCCGCCTCCTCGACCCCGACGTGGTCGTGGCGGACATCGCCCTGCACACCCTGGTGACCGGCCGGGAGCGGGCGGCGGCCTTCTTCGCCCGCACGCTGCCGACCCTGCCCTACGGGCGCGGCGTCACGGTGCGCCATGTCGTGGGAAGCGCCCGCGGCGGCGCCTTCGAGTGGATCAGCCGCAGCCGGCTGCCGCTGGGCGCCACCGTCCTCGAACTGGGCCGCGACCGCCTGATCACCCGCATGACGTCGGTCTGGGACAGCGCGCTGTGGCCGGACGCGGCCGTCGGATCGGCCCAGGCCGCCACGATCCTGGGCTGAGGGCCACCAGTGCCGGCTTGAGGACCGGCATCAGCACCGACTCCCGACGGGAGCCCCGCCGCGCGGCGTCGCGCGGCGGGGCCGTCCCGTCGTCCGCAAGGGGGCGTTCAGCGCCCGTCGACGAACGGAGACAACGATGGAAAGCTGGCACAGCAGCGAGGTCCGGGACGGCATGCGCATCGACTGGGACGTCCCGATCCCGATGGACGACGGAGTGGTGCTGCGGGCGGACGTCTTCCGTCCCGTGACGGAGGGACGCCATCCCGTGATCATGACCCATGGGCCCTACGCCAAGGGACTGGCCTTCCAGGAGGGCTACCCGGGCATGTGGGGGCCGCTGTCCGCCAAGTACCCGGACGTGACCGCCGGTTCGTCCAACCGGTACCAGAACTGGGAGACTGTCGACCCCGAGAAGTGGGTGCCGGACGGGTACGTGTGCGTCCGCGTGGACTCGCGCGGCGCCGGGCGTTCCCCGGGCGTCCTCGACATCTTCTCCCCGCGGGAGACCGAGGACTACCGCGCCTGCATCGAGTGGGCGGGCACCCGGCCGTGGAGCAACGGCAAGGTGGGCCTGCTCGGCATCTCCTACTACGCGGTGAACCAGTGGCAGGTGGCGGCGCTCCGGCCACCGCACCTGGCGGCGATCTGCCCCTGGGAGGGGGCCAGCGACCTCTACCGGGAGTTCGCCCGCCACGGCGGGATCCTCAACACCTTCACCTCCGTGTGGTACCCCGTCCAGGTCGCCTCGGTGCAGCACGGCGTCGGCGAGCGCGGCGCACGCAACCCCCACACCGGCGAGTTCGTGGCGGGCCCGGGCACGCGCCCGGCGCCGGAGCTGGCCGGGCTCCGCACCGACGCCCCCGCCGAACTGCTCTCCCGCCCCCTGGACGACGCCTACTACCGGGAGCGCTCACCGGAACTCGGGAAGATCACCGTGCCCGTGCTCTCCGCCACCAACTGGGCGCACCACCTGCACACCCGGGGTGGCTTCGAGGGGTTCGCCCGCGCGGGTTCGGCGCAGAAGTGGCTGGAGGTGCACGGCCTGGAGCACTTCGCCGAGTTCTACACCGACTACGGCGTGGCCCTGCAGAAGCGCTTCTTCGGCCACTTCCTGAAGGACGAGGACACCGGCTGGGACCGGCAGCCGCCCGTCCAGCTGAACGTCCGTCACGTGGACGGGACGTTCGAGCGGCGTCAGGAGCAGGAATGGCCCCTGGCGCGGACCCGGTGGACCGAACTCCACCTGCAACCGGGCACGATGGCGTTGAGCGCGGAGGCGGCCCTGCAGGAGCGGAGCGCCGACTTCGACGCGGCCGGGGACGGACTGACCTTCACCACCGAGCCGTTCCCCGAGGACGCCGAGATCACCGGGCCCGCGGCCGCCCGCCTCCACATCGCCTCCACGACCGCCGACGCGGACCTGTTCCTCACCCTGCGGGTGCTCGACCCGGACGGCAAGGACGTCACCTTCGTCAGCGGACTCGACCCCGCGGGCGTGATCGGAGCGGGCTGGCTGAGGGCCTCCCACCGTGCCACCGACCCTGGGCGCAGCCTGCCGTACCGGCCCTGGCACACCCACGACCGTCCCCAGCCGCTCACGCCGGGCGAGGTCGTCGCAGTGGACGTCGAGATCTGGCCCACCTCCGTCGTGGTGCCCGCCGGCTATCGCTTCGCCCTCACCGTCACGGGACGCGACTTCGAACTGCCCGGTGACGGCCCCTGGCCCAGCACCTACGGCGTACCGATGAAGGGACACGGCATCTTCCTGCACAACGACCCCGACGACCGCCCGGACGAGGTCTTCACCGGCACGACCACCCTCGTCTCGGGCCCCGCCCACCCCTCCTACCTGCTGCTCCCCTTCGTACCCCGGAGCGCGCGGCAGGAGCTGTGACGGCGGGCGTGGGCCCCGCGGCGCGGAGGAACCGCGGGGCCGGCGCCACCCCGCCGGGCGTCGTCAACGCCAGCCACAGGGCGGATCCCCCGGGAAGCGGCGTTGACGGGACCCGTACGCGGTACGGATCCCTGCGGCGACAGAAGATCCGCACAGCGCAGGGGAGACCCATGACCGTCTCACTGATCACCGGAGGCACCAGGGGCCTCGGCCGGGAGACCGCCCGCCGGCTGATCGAGCTGGGGCACACCGTGCACGTCGGCGGCCGCGACGCGCGCCACGGGCGTGCGGCCGCCGACGACCTCGGCGCCCACTTCGTCCCCCTCGACGTGACCGACGACGCCTCCGTCACGGCGGCCGCGGCCGACCTCACCCGCCGGGAGGGCCGGCTCGACGTCCTGGTCAACGGCGCCGGGGCGTTCGAGGGCATGCGCGGGGCCGAGGAGGTCACCGCGGCCGTCATGCGCCACGTCTTCGAGACCAACGTCTTCGGCGCGGTGCGGATGACACACGCCTTCCTGCCCCTGCTGGCGGTATCCGAGGCACCCGTCATCGTCAACGTGAGCTCGGCGTTCGGCTCGTTCGGCCTGGTCACCGACCCGGGCCGCCCTGAGGCCCGCATCCTCCTGCCGGTGTTCGCGTCGTCGAAGGCGGCGCTGAACATGCTCACGGTGCAGTACGCCAAGGCCCTGCCCGGCCTGCGTGTCAACGCCGCCGAGCCCGGGCTGACCCGGGCGGACCCGTTCGGAACGGGCAGCGGGACGGTGGGGGAGGGCGCCGAGGCGATCGTCCGGCTGGCGACCCTCGGCCCGGACGGTCCCACCGGCACCTTCTCCGGCCCGGACGGCGCCCTGCCTTGGTGATCCCCGCGCTCGGCGCCGCCGGTCAGCCCACGTTCCGGTCCCGCCCCGCGAGCAGGCCCGCGACCAGCTGGGCCACCATCAGGACGGCCATGAGGACCAGCGGGACCCGCCAGCCGCCGGTGTGCTCGTAGAGCGCGCCGACCAGGAACGGGACGGGGATCGACAGCAGGTATCCGGCGCTCTGCGCGAAGGCGGAGAGCCGTACCACCGTGGCGCTGTTCCGGCCGCGCAACCCGATCATCGTCAGGGCCAGCGGGAACGAGCAGTTGGCGACGCCCAGCAGCACGGCCCACACCCACGGCGCGGCAGCCGGTGCCGCCCACAGCCCCGCGTACCCGGCCAGCCCGAACACCCCGAGCACGACCGCGATGCCGCTCTGCCGCCGCAGCCGCCCCGCGAGGGCCGAGAGCGCGAAGGACAGCGGCACGCCCAGCAGTGAAGTGACGGCGAACAGCAGGCCCGCGGTCCCGGCCGACAGCCCCGCGTCCCGGAACACCTGGGGCAGCCAGCCGATGACGACGTAGGCGGCACCCGCCTGCAGGCCGAAGTACGCGGCCAGCGCCCATGCCGTGGGGGAGCGGGTCATCCGCACCCCGGGTCCGGACCCGGCGCCGGGTGGCCCGGGTGCGGGCTGCGGCGCCCGGTCCGCGGTACGAACGCGCGCCAGCACGAGCCACGGGGGCACGGCGACGGCGGCGACCACGCCCCAGGCGCCCAGCCCCCACCGCCAGTCACCGCCGAAAGCCCCGGACAGCGGCACCGTGGCGGCCGCCGCGACCGAGGCACCCAGGTTGAGGGCCATGGAGTACAGGCCGGTCATACGGCCGACCTGGTCGGGGAAGCGCTGCTTGACCACCACCGGCAGCAGCACGTTGGCCACGGCGATCCCGGCGAGCGCGAAGGCGCTGAGCGCCAGGAACAGCACGGTGCCCCCGGCGAGGGGCCGCAGCACCAGCCCCACGGCGACCACGGCCGTGCCCGCCGCGACGACCGCCGAGGGCCCGTACCGGCGGGCGAGCCCGGGAGCGGCGAAGCCGACCAGGGCGAAGCAGAGCGCCGGCACGGAGGTGAGCAGCCCCGCGACGGCACCGCTCATCCCGAGGGCGGCGCGCGCTTCGGCCAGGACGGGCCCGAGGCTCGTGACGGCGGGGCGGAGGTTGAACGCCACCAGCAGCAGCGCCACCACCGCCAGGCCGCCGGTGCGGGCACCGGGCCGTGCCGGGTTCCGCCGTTCCGCGGACCGGCTCGGGACCCTCCGGCGTATAATCATGGGATGAGTCTACGTCCCGTGCCGCGCCCTTCCGGGCTCTTCGAGCAGGTCGTGTCCGGACTGCGCCGCCAGATCACCTCCGGGGCCTGGCCGGTGGGCTCGCGCATCCCGACCGAGCCGGAACTCGTCCGGCAACTGGGTGTGGCCCGCAACACCGTCCGCGAGGCCGTCCGTGCGCTCGCCCACAACGGGCTGCTGGACATACGCCACGGCTCGGGCACGTACGTCGCGGCGACCAGTGAGCTCGCCGGGGTGATGCAGCGCCGCTTCGAGGACGCCGGGCAGCGGGACGTGACCGAGGTACGCGGCGCCTTGGAGTCGGCCGCGGCCGGCCTGGCCGCGACGCGCCGCACGGAGGACGACCTCGCCCGCCTCGGCACGCTGCTGGACCGGCGGGAACGCGCCTGGGCCTCGGGTGACCGGGACGCCTTCGTGGACGCGGACAGCGCCTTCCATCTCGCGGTGGTGGCCGCCTCGCACAACGAGGTGCTGGCCGAGCTCTACGCGGACCTGGGCCAGGTCGTCAGGGACTCGCTGAAGGAGCACTTCGGCGCCCCCGCGCTGCACCCGGAGGACTACATGGACCACGCGCGTCTGCTGGACGCCGTCCGCGCCGGCGACGCGGCCGCGGCGGCCGGTGAGGCCGCCTCCCACACCTCGGGCTGCCGGTTCGGCGGCTGAGCCCGCCGGGTCTGCGGCCCGTCAGGCCGGCAACGCGCCCGTCCGGGTGGCTTCCTCCCTGAGCCGCGCGGCGGTCCGGGTGACGTCGTAGCCGGGTCCGACGCCGTCGACGAGGATGACCTCGCCGTCGAGATGGCGGGTGCGGAGCGGAAGGATCTCCTGGTAGGCCTTCGACCCGTACCAGGCCCGCGCCCGGTCCATGTCCGGGAACTCGATCAGGACGATCGTCCCGGGCCACCGCCCCTCGACGACCTCCACGGTCGCGCCGTGGACGATGAAGCGGCCGCCGAAGGGGTCCAGGGTGTCCTGGATGCGCTCCATGTAGGTGAAGACCTCCTCGTGGGGCTGCCCGGGACGAAGGTGGCCGACGGCGTAGGCGGTCATGGCTGCTCCCTTGGGTCGTGGCGCGTGGTGTCCGGTGTCCGTCCTGCCGGACGTCCTTGATCCTGCCGGGCCCGTGCGGGCCGGTCGATGACGCCGGAGGTAATGAGGGGCGTGCGAGCTTCATTACATTCGGGTCATATAGGCACGGTTCGGGCGCGGCTGCGAAGTCCGATGCAGGAACGCCCCCAGGAGGCTGTCCGCGACCGGAGTGGCGGTCGGCCCCCCCGGGTGGCGGCAACGCCTTGCAGCGGTCGCCTCCGCCTGGCCGACCGGCTGACAACGACGCGTCACGCCACGAGAGTTGGGGCATCGGGCACGCCAAGACGGTGGCGCGGAACGGCGTCACGCCACGGCCGCGCGACAGCCCCCGGGGGCTTCCCCGTGAACCGTCCGGCCACCCGGGGACGTGGCCGCGAAGGGCCCGCCGCGGCCCTCGTCGCCCCGGCCGGACGTAGCCGACGTCACATCCCGTCCTGCCCAACCGTCCGCCCACACTGGGCAGTCAGCCCGGCCGGCAGCAACCCGATGGACGGAGTGACATGGGTCATACCCGAATATCCCGGCGCGCCATGGCCGCCGCGGTCCTCGCAGGCGTGGCGGTCCCCGTGGCGGCAGGAGCCGCGACGGCGGAGGCCGCCGCAGCGACGCCCCAGGTGAGCTGCAGCTCGGCGGCGCCCGGACTGGCCGCGAAACTGCAGCGGGACATCACGTCGGCGCTGGAGGGCGGCACCGCCCGCACGGCCGTGTCCGTGCACGACCGCACGACCGGCACGTCGTGCACGCTCCGCGCGGACCAGCACTTCGACTCCGCCAGCACGGTCAAGGTCACCGTCCTGGCGACCCTGCTGCGGGACGTGCGGCAGCACCACCGCCACCTCACCTCCCGTGAGGCCGGGCTCGCCACCGCCATGATCACGAAGTCGGACAACGACGCCACGACCGCGCTGTGGAAGCAGCTCGGCGTCGCCAAGGTCAGCGACTTCCTGTCCGCCGCCGGGATGACCCACACCGTGCCGGACGGCGCCGGGGCCTGGGGTCTCACCCAGATCACCGCCGGGGACGAGCAGAAGCTGATGGACCTGCTCACGGCGCCGAACGCCGTGCTAGGCGACAACGCGCGCGCCTACGCCCTCAAGCTGATGAACGAGGTCGTCCCCTCCCAGCGCTGGGGCGCCCCCGCGGGCGCCCCGGACTCCGCGGTCGTCCACGTCAAGAACGGCTGGCTCTCCCGTGCCACCCACGGTTGGCGGGTGCACAGCCTGGGCGCCTTCACCGGCGGCGGGCACGACTACAGCATCACCGTCCTCACCGACGACGACGCGACGATGGCCTCCGGCATCGCCACCGTCGAGGGCGTCTCCCGCGCGATCCACCAGGACCTCGACGCGGCCTAGGTGTATTGACCCGCAGCGTTGTTGACGCGGCTGATTGGGGGCTTGCCTCCGAGTGCGGTGTGGCAGCGATGGTGGTTGTAGGTGTGGAGGAAGTCTGCCAGGGCTTTGGTGCGCTCTGCGTTTGAGGTGTAGGGCCGTAGGTAGGCCCATTCTTCGAGCAGGGTGCGATTGAAGCGTTCGACCTTGCCGTTCGTCTGTGGCCGGTAGGGCCGGGTGTGTTTGTGGGTGATTCCGGCCGCGACGAGGGTGTCTCGCCAGGCCTTGGATTTGTAGCAGGAGCCGTTGTCGGTGAGGACACGCTCGACGGTGATCCCGTGGGCGGTGAAGAAGACTTGCGCCCGGCGCCAGAAGGCGATGGCGGTGTCCTTGCGCTCGTCGGGCAGGACATCGCTGTAGGCCAGGCGGGAGTGGTCGTCGATGGCGGAATGGATGTAGCTGTAGCCGATCACCGGCGTGCAGTTCTGCCGCTGGGTGGTGGTGGCTTGCCGGTTTCGGTCTCCCGCGGCCCTGCCCACGGTGCGCCAGCCGCCTCCGTCTGGGATGTTGCCCAGTTTCTTGATGTCGACATGGACCAGCTCGCCCGGCTGTGCCCGTTCATAGCGGCGGATCGGCTCGCCGGTGGGTCGGTCGATCCAGGCCAGCCGGTGCAGGCCGTGCCGGGTCAGGATCCGGTGAACTGTCGAGGCCGGCATCCCGAGGATCGGCCCGATCCGTGCCGGGCCGAGCTTACGAGTGGTCCGCAGGTGACAGACCCGGGCCTCCATGGCGGCCGGTGTGCGGTGAGGGACGGTGTGTGGCCTGCTCGTACGGTCGTGCAGGCCGGCGTCGCCCTCGGCCCGCCAGCGGCGGACCCACTTGTGCGCCGTGGCGCGCGAGATGCCCATCTCCGCCGCGACATGAGCGACCGGGCGACCCGCGCAGACACGCTCGACCAGTAGCCGCCTGCCGTGCACGGTCAGGCGGGCATTACGGTGGGACACGAAGACCTCCGGTGCGGTGCAGTCCTAGACAGCTCCACCACACCGGAGGTCTTCGCCGTGATCAAGACCCAGCAGGTGTCAACAACGCTCGTGGTCAATACACCTAGGTGTATTGACCCGCCGCGTGCCCCCCTCCACGGAGGCGCTGGACTGATTGTCCAGTCTGGACGTACAGTCCAGCCATGGAGAAGGCGCGACTCGACGAGAACGACCCCCGGGTGCGGCAGTGGGCCCCGGTCTCCCAGGCCGTGGCCCTGCTGCTGAGCCCGTACGCCGAGGTGGTCCTGCACGACGTGGCCGACGACCGCGTGCTGGGCATCTGGAACCCCATGTCGCGGCGTACCCCCGGCGACCCCTCGCTGCTGGGCGAGCTGGAGCGGCTGGACCCGTCGGCGCACGACGTGTACGGCCCGTACGAGAAGCTGCTCGCCGACGGGCGCCGGCTCTCGTCCGTCAGCGCGGTCCTGCGGGACGGCGACGGCCGGCCCTCCGCGGTCCTGTGCGTCAACCTCGACCGGACCCCGCTGGAGCAGGCGGCCTCGGTGCTCTCCGCCTTCGCCGCGCCCACCGTGCCGCACCCCGAGCCGCTCTTCGAGCAGGACTGGACCGAGCACGTGCAGCGGACCGTCGGCACCTACACCCGGGACCGGGGCTGCCCGGTGGACCGCCTCGGCCGCGAGGACCGCCTCGCGATCCTCGAGGAGCTCGACCGGGCCGGGGTGTTCACGATGCGCCGCGCCGTGCCCGTCGTGGCCGGCGCCCTGCAGGCGTCCCGCTCCACCGTCTACGCCCTGCTCGCCGACCTCAAAGCACAGAGGAAGCACCCGTGAGCCGACTTCCCGACTTCCGGCTGGAAACGTACTTCTCCCGCTGGGAGTTCACGGTCCGTCATCATCTGACCGCCTCGGACGCGCAGACCATGACCCTCCCCGAACTGCTGGAACTCGCCGAAGCCGAGGACCGGCACGCCTGGGAGACGCTCTCCCTCGGCTACACCCGGACCTTCGGCGACCCCGGGCTGCGCGAGGCGATCGCCGGAACGTACGAACGGGCGGGCGCCGACGACGTGATCTGCTTCGCAGGCGCGGAGGAGGCGCTCTACCTCGCGATGGAGGTGCTCCTCGGCCCCGGCGACCACGCCGTCGTCGTCACCCCCAACTACCAGGCCGCGGAGACCGTGCCGCTCTCCCTGTGCGAGGTGACGGGCGTGCCGCTCGACCCCGGGCGGGACTGGGCCCTGGACGTGGACCGGGTGGCCGCGGCGCTCCGCCCCACCACCCGCGTCGTGTCCGTGAACTTCCCCAACAACCCGACCGGCAAGGTCATCGACACCGCCGACTTCACGCGCCTGGCCGAACTCTGCGACGAACGCGGCATCCACCTGTTCAGCGACGAGGTCTACCGCGGCCTCGAACGCGACCCGGCCCGCACCCTGCCCCAGGCCGCAGACCTGTCGGAACGGGCGCTGTCGCTGAACGTCACGTCCAAGTCGCTCGGCCTGCCCGGGCTCCGGATCGGCTGGATCGCCTGCCGGGACCGGGAGTTGCGCTCGCGCCTGGAGCGGGCCAAGCACTACACCACGATCTGCAACGCGGCGCCCAGCGAGGTGCTCGCCCGGATCGCCCTCAAGGCCCGCGACCGGATCCTGGACCGCAACCGCGCGCTGATCGCCGCCAACCTCCCGCTCTTCGACGCCTTCTTCGCCGAGTTCGACGACCTGTTCAGCTGGCGAGCCCCGGACGGCGGTTGCGTAGCCTACCCCCGCTACCTCGGCGCCGACGGCGTGGAACGCTTCTGCACCGATCTCGTCGAGCAGGCGGGGGTCCTGCTGCTGCCCGCGAGCATCTACCGCTCCGAGCTCACCGAGACGCCCGCCGACCGCTTCCGCGTCGGCGTCGGGCGCCGCGACCCGGCCCCCGGACTCGACGCCCTCGCCGGCTGGCTGCGAGCACGCCGATGACCGTCCCCGTCCTGGGCCCCGAGGAGATCGAGGCCGCCGCGCGGCCCGCGCTGGTGCTGGACGCGGTCCGTGCCGCGCTGATCGCCCACGCGGCCGGCCGCACCACCGTGCCGCCGCCCACCCATCTGACGTTCCCCGCCGCGGACGGCGACTGCCACGTGAAGACGGGCTGGATCGACGGGTCCGACGACTTCACCGTGAAGATCGCCTCCGGCTTCTACCGCAACCCGGAGCGCGGCGAACCCGTCAACCACGGCCTGGTCTGCGTCATCAGCGCCCACACCGGCCGGGTCCGCGCCGTCCTCGACGACGGCGGACGCCTCACGGCCTGGCGCACGGCAGCCGCCGGAGCCCTCGCCGGCCACGCCCTGGCCCGCCCCGAAGCCCGCAGCGTGGGGGTGTTCGGCACCGGCGAGCAGGCCCGGCTGCAGGTACGGTGGCTGGCGATGCTGCGCCCCGTCGGCCGGGTCCTCGTCCACGGCCGCGACGCGCGCCGGGCGGCCGCCCTCTGCGAGCACCTGGCCGCCCACGGGCTGAGCGCCGGCCCCGCCTCCGCCGCGGAGGCCGCGGGCGCCGACATCGTCGTCACCGCCACGCCCGCCACCTCCCCGGTGCTGGACGCCGACGCGGTCCGCCCCGGCGCGCACGTCACGGCCGTCGGCGCGGACATGCCGCACAAGAACGAGCTGCCGCCCGCGCTCTTCGCCCGTGCCGGCGTCATCGCCACGGACGACCACGAGCAGTGCCTCCACCACGGCGACCTCGCGCACGCCGTCCGCGCGGGCGCGGTCCCGCACGACGCCGACGTCCCCCTCGGGGCCCTGCTCCGCACCCCTCAAGGCCGCGGGGACCGCACGGACGCCACCGTGACGATCGCCGACCTCACGGGCGTCGGGGCCCTCGACGCCGCCGTCGCCGCGGCGGTGGTCCGGGAACTCCTCGGCTGACGTCCTGTCGGGCGACCGCTTCCGCGGGGCGGGGGGTCAGGCCGAGGCGCCGCGACGCGGGGCGACGAACAGGCTCTGCACGCTGCGGCCGATGGGGCCCTGTTCGTCGTGGAGGGCGGCCTCGGCCATGCCGACGCCGTACGGGTCGACGGTGGTGCGGGCATCGAGGCAGACCCACTCGCCGGCGGGGTGGCGGTGGAGGTGGACGGTGAGGTCGGGGTTGACGAAGAGGTGCTCGGAGAAGTCCAGCACATTGCTCACGCCGTTGCCGGAGTCCGCCGCGACCAGGACACGGTCCAGGGGAGCGGTCTTCTCGCCCGCGACGAGCGGGACGCGCATCCGCAGCCAGCAGGTGGCGGGGCCGCGGTCGAGGAAGGAACCCGCGGCGAAGCGGGTCTCCATGGCCGTGTGGTAGCCGGTGTCCCAGGGCACGGGGAAGAACGGCTCGGGGCGGGCCTGCGCCGGTCCGGGAACGGCGGGTTCCGGGGCGGCGGCGCGGGGATCCGTGGCGGGGCCCGCGGCGGGGACGGTGCCGGGCGCGGTGCGGATGCGCAGGGCCCGCGCCCGCATGATCTGAGAGCCCCCGTCGGGCGACAGGGAGGCCTCGACCAGTTCCACACTGCGCCCCTCGCGCAGCACGCGGGTGGTCACGGTGAGCGGGGCGAGCGGCACCGGGCTGTGGATCTCGAAGGTGATCCGGACCAGGCGCATGTCCTCGCGGGCGCCCGGGCGCGTCTGCACCGCGCGGCCGAGCAGGGCCGCAGGCGGTCCGGCATGCTGGCTCGCGGCGTCCCAGGGGCCGCGTGTGTACCCGGTCGGGACGAAGCGCTCGTCCGCCACCCGCTCGAAGAAGGCCTCGACATCACTGTGGTCCGGCATGCTCACCGCTGCTCTCCCGCCCGCTGACGACGGAATAGAGGCTACTGGTGGGTAAGTCCGGTGTCACGGCACGGGTGGGAGGGGAGGCTTCGCGGGCGTGCCTTCAGGCGGCGGCCGGCGACAGTTCGAACCACGTCGTCTTGCCGGTTGCCGTCCGGTCGGTGCCCCAGGCGTCGCTGAGCAGGTCCAGGATCTCCATGCCGCGCCCGCCCTCCGCGTCGGTGTCGGTGACGCGCCGGACCGCGGCCCGGGAGCTGATGTCCTCGACCTCGCACCGCAGGTACCCCTCCGTGACGCGCAGGTTCATCCGCACCGGACCGCGTGCGTGCCGCAGGGCGTTGGTGACCAGTTCGCTGACCAGGAGTTCCGCCGTATCCGCGAGGTTGCCAAGGCCCCATGTATGCACCTGCGCCGTGGCCAGCCTGCGGGCGCGGCCCACCGAGGCCAGCTCGTGGTCCAGCGGCCAGGAGGCGTCCCGGGCGGAGGCGCGTCCGGCCGGAGCGTGCAGGGGGCGCACGGGCTCCAGGGTGCGTGACCACAGCCTGAGCTGCCGGGCGAGCCAGGACGCGGAGGTGCGGGTCCCGTCTGTGCCGATGGCCTGGGCGGCGGCCATGGTGATCATTCCCTTCCGCTGTCGGGAGTGAGGCGCGAGAGTTTTTCCTGTAGCACCCGCTACATCTATCAAATATACATGTAGCGGGTGCTACGGTAAATAGGCTGGCAAAAGCGATCAATACGGACTTCGGGAGAGTGCCATGCCGCGACGGGCCGATGCCGACAAGCGGCGGGAACTCCTCGACCGTGTGCGGGAGTACGTGGTCGCGCACGGCCTGGCGGATCTGTCCCTGCGGCCGATGGCCAAGGCGCTGGGCACCAGCGACCGGATGCTCCTCTACTACTTCGGCAGCAAGGAACGCCTGGTCGCCGAGGCACTCGCCCTGGACGCGAGCCGGCCGATCCTGCGCTTCCGCGAGGTCCTCGCGGTGGCCGGCACGCCCCGGGACGCGGAGGGGATGCGACGCCTGGCGGAGGCGCTGTGGCGGGAGGTCCGCAGCCCCGAGCGCCTTGCGCTGTTGCCCCTGTACTTCGAGATGATGGCCGCCGCCATGCTGAGACCCGAGCGCCATGGCCCCCACATGTACGGACTGGTCACCGAGTGGACCGAGCTCATCGCCCCTGTCTTCGAGGGCCTGGGCATGGCAGGGGAGCGTGCGCGCATCGAGGCATCCCTCCTGGTGGACGCCGTCTTCGGGCTCCTGCTCGCATTCCTCGCGGACGGTGAGGAGGAGCGTGTGGACCCCACGTTCCGCACGCTCCTCGACCGCCTCGAAGCCGGTTGGCGTACCCCTGACCGTGCCCCGGGGGCCGCCGTCGTCCCGTGACCCCGGGCCGGGCCGGGGTCACGCCCCGGCCAGTACCTCCTCCGCCGCCTTCAGCGCCGTCTCACGGTCGGCCGGGACGAGGCCCACGCGGGTGCGCCGGTCGAGGAGGTCGCCGGTGTCGAGCGCCCCCTCGTGGCGTACGGCCCACACCAGCTCCGCGCGCGTGACCGGGTGACCGGGCGCGACCGGCTCCCGCAGCGCGGGATCGGCGGCCCCGAGGGCGTGCACGGCGGGGGCCTCGGTGCCGTAGCGCTGCACCAGGCGGCGCGGGGCCCGCAGGCCGGTGAGCACGTGCGGCGCCGCGGCGCCCACGAGCGGCAGCGACGTGGTGCGGCAGGGAGCGGCGCCGAGCCCGCGGGCCGTGACGGCCGCGTCGACCGCGTCCTGGGCCATCCGGCGGTAGGTCGTGAGCTTGCCGCCGACGACGGTCACCACGCCCTCGGCGGAGGTGAGCACCGCGTGCTTGCGCGAGATGTCGGCGGTACGGCCCGAGCCGTCGGCGGAGGTGTCGAGCAGCGGGCGCAGCCCGGCGAACGCCCCCACCACGTCGTCGCGGTGGACGGGGACGTCGAGCGCCGTGCCGAGCACGTCGAGCAGGAAGCCGATGTCCGTCTCGGGCACCTCCGGCACGTCGGGGACGGTGCCGTCGACCGGCTCGTCGGTGAGCCCCACGTACACCCGGCCGTCGCCCTGCGGCAGGACGAGTACGAACCGGTTGGACTCCCCGGGGATCGGTATGTGCAGGCCCGCGGGCAGGCCGCCGAGGCCGTCGGAGCGCAGGACCAGGTGCGTGCCCCGGGACGGGCGCAGCCGTACGCCGTCGACCAGGCCGCCCGCCCACACGCCGGAGGCGTTGACCACCGCGCGGGCCCGGATCGTCTGCTCCTCGCCGGTCAGCTCGTCGCGTACGACGGCGCCCGAGCCGCTGAGCGAGACCGCGCGCACCCGTGTCAGGATCCGCGCCCCGTGCGCCGCGGCGGTCCGGGCGATCGCGGTCACCAGGCGGGCGTCGTCGGCAAGTTGGCCGTCCCAGGACAGCAGGCCGCCGCGCAGCCCCGCGGTGCGCAGGGCGGGGGCGAGGTGCCGGGTCTCCACCGCGGAGAGCCTGCGCGGCGCCGGGAGCGTGGCCCGCGCCGTCCGCGCCGACAGGCGCAGCGCGTCGCCGGCCCGGAAACCGGACCAGGCCAGTGCGGCCTGCCCGCGCGAGACCAGCGGGGTCAGCGGCAGCACGAAGGGCTGGGCGCGGACGAGGTGGGGGGCGGTGCGCTCCATCAGCACGCCGCGCTCCACCGCGCTCTCGTACGCGACGTCCAACTGGCCGGAAGCCAGGTAGCGCAGGCCGCCGTGGATCAGCTTGGAGCTCCACCGGGAGGTGCCGAAGGCCAGGTCGTGGGCGTCGATCGCGGCGACCGACAGCCCGCGGGACGCCGCGTCGAGGGCCGCGCCCGCGCCGGTGGCGCCGAGGCCGACGACCAGGACGTCCACCTGCTCGCCGGCGGCCAGTTCCGCCAGCTCGCGGGCGCGCCGCGCGGCGCTGAGCGAGGACGCGGGGGAGGGGGCCGGGCTGCTCACGGGACTCATGGGGCTCATGGGGCGAGGGTCCTCTCCAGGATGTCCCGCAGCTCCCCGAGGAAGGCCGCGGAGGTCAGGTCGGGGTCGTCCTCGTCGGTCATGGTGCGCAACGAGAGCGTGAACGACTGGACGACCAGCAGCACGGAACGGGCCTGTCGGGTGACGTGGCCGGCGCGGACCGAGCCGTCGGCGTGGCCCTCCTCCAGGGCGGCGGCGATCCGTTCCAGCAGTGCGTCCTGGCTGGCGCCGCGGCGGTCCAGCACATAGGGGAGGAGCAGTTCGGGGTCGACGTCGAGGATCTTGACGAACAGCGGGTGGCGGCGGAAGGCACGCACTCCCGCCACCAGCCCCTCGACCATGTACGTCCGGATGCTGGTGCCCTCGTGCCGCTCGGGCATCGCGTCCACCGCCACCGAGACCCACTCACGGGTCATCAGGTCGCCGACGAGCGTGCGCACGTCGGGCCACCGCCGGTAGAGCGTCATGCGGGACACGCCGGCCCGGCGGGCCACGTCGGTCAGGGTCGTGCGGCGGACGCCGACGGCCAGGACGCAGTCGCGGACCGCGTCGAGCACCGGATCGCTGTCCGAGGTGTTGTGACGAATAGGCGCCATGTGTCACAGTGTAACGCCCTGTGGGGGACGCAGGAGACGGCACCCCCAGAAACGACCGGTGAGGACGAGCCCGTGGACATGTTGTGGAGCGGCTGGGGCGACCCGGCCGAAGCGGCCCCGCTGCCCGACACCGTGATCGGCCTGCTGCGCGATCTGCTGGGCGTCAAACCCCGCGGCGCGGAACCCGCCGCCCTGCAGGACATCGCCGTACCCGGGTCCCCCCTCACCGACGAGGCCCGGCAGGACCTCGCCGACTGCGTGGGCGACCCGGTCCACGTGCGCACGGACGCCGAGACCCGGATCCGCCACACGCGCGGCAAGTCCACCCCCGACCTGCTGCGCATCCGCGGCGGCGACGTCGACGACACCCCGGCGGCCGTCGTGCTGCCCGCCGGCCACGACGAGGTCCTGGCCGTCCTCGCCGTCTGCGCCGAACACGGCCTCGCCGTCGTCCCCTTCGGCGGCGGCACCTCCGTCGTCGGAGGCCTCGCCCCGCAGGGGCGGCGCCCCTTCGTCGCCCTGGACCTGCGCCGCATGAACCGTCTGCTGTCGCTGGACCCCGTCTCGCGGACCGCGATCCTGCAGCCGGGGCTGCGCGCCCCCGAGGCCGAGGCGCTCCTGGCCGAACAGGGCTTCACCCTGGGCCACTTCCCCCAGTCCTACGAGTGGGCCACCATCGGCGGATTCGCCGCCGCCCGCTCCAGCGGCCAGGCCTCCGCGGGCTACGGCCGCTTCGACGAGATGGTGCTGGGTCTGACCGTCGCCACCCCGCAGGGCACCCTCGACGCCGGCCGGGCCCCCCGCTCCGCGGCCGGCCCCGACCTGCGCCAGCTGATCCTCGGCTCCGAGGGCGCGCTGGGCGTCATCACCTCCGTGACGGTGCGGATCCGCCCGCTTCCCCAGGTCAAGGTCTACGAGGGCTGGCGCTTCGCCTCCTTCGCCGAGGGCGCCGCGGCCCTGCGCCGGCTCGCCCAGGACGGCCCCCGCCCCACGGTGCTGCGCCTGTCCGACGAGACCGAGACGATGGTCGGCCTCGCCCAGCCCGACGCGATCGGCTCGGACGGGGCCGCGTCCGCGGGCTGCACGGCGATCGCCGGTTACGAGGGCACGGCGGAGGACACCGCCCTGCGCCGGGAGCAGGCCGCGGCCGTACTGCGCGAGTGCGGCGGCGCGTACCTGGGCGAGGAGCCCGGCGAGCGCTGGGCCCACGGCCGGTACTCCGCCCCCTACCTGCGGGACTCGCTGCTCGACGCGGGCGCCTTCGCCGAGACCCTGGAGACCGCCACCTTCTGGTCCCGGATCCCCGAGCTGTACGAATCCGTGCGCGAGGCGCTCACCGCGACGCTCGCCGCGGCCGGCACCCCGCCGCTGGTGATGTGCCACATCTCCCACGTCTACGAGAACGGCGCCTCGCTCTACTTCACCGTCGTCTCGGCGCAGGGCGAGGACCCCGTGGCGCACTGGACCCCCGCCAAGGAGGCCGCCAACGAGGCCGTCCTCGCCGCGGGCGGCACCATCACCCACCACCACGGCGTGGGCACCGACCACCGCGACTGGTACGTCCGCGAAGCGGGTCCGCTTGGCATCGAGGCCCTGCGCGCCGTCAAGGACGCGCTCGACCCCGACGGGCTCCTCAACCCCGGCATCCTGCTCCCCACCCGCTGACC
>NZ_JARAVK010000540.1:0-1775 GCF_033792765.1 Streptomyces sp. PA03-6a
GTCGGATATTCCGAGTACCTGCGCGACTTCCTCACGCACCAGATCGGTCAGCAGTGCCATCCGGGCCGCAGTTTCCAGCCCCGCCAGCCGAGTGCGGAAATCATTCAGGGGGCTGGAAAGTTCTTGCGGATCCTGCAGTGCGAGAGCTTCATTCGCTTCGGGAAGTGTCGCGAAAAGCGTACTGCGGCGACGCGCCACGAAAAGCGGAATGAACTGATTCCAGTCCGTATCGGCCACAACAGCGGATGGTTCGGCCTGTCGGGTTGTCTCCGCAAGCGCGGCGACTGCGGTGTCCGGCGCCATGGCACGCAAACCACTCCGAAGGATTCTTTCCTTCCTCTCGGAGTCGCTGAGCATCCCGGCTCCTTCCCAGGGACCCCAGGCTACAGCGAGAGCCGGCAAGTTCTGCGCATGCCGATATTCCGCAAGCGCGTCGAGGAAGCTGTTGGCTGTGGCATAAGCTGCCTGCCCCGCACTTCCCCAAATTCCCGCAATCGAGGAGAACAGGACGAAAGCGTCCAGAGTTCGTCCGGTGAGCAGCTCGTGCAAATGAGCCGCACCCATGACCTTCGCGGAAAGTTCCGCTTCGAACTCCAACGGATCAAGCTCCGCTACGGACTGGAACGAGCCGGGGATACCAGCCGCGTGCACGACAGCGTCGGGCGGACAGGCCTCGATGAGGCTTTCCATAGCATCCCGATCCGTGACGTCACAGGATTCCACGACAACATCGACGCCGAGCGCAGCCAGCTCCGAGACGATTTCCCGGGCTCCTGTTGCCCCCAGGCCACTACGGCTCGCAAGGACGATCCGCTCGACTTCGTCAACTTGAGCGAGCCAGCGTGCGACATGTCCGCCCAACCCACCCGTTCCACCAGTGATCAGAACCGTCCCTCGCGGCTTCCAACCATGCCCGGCGCGAGCTGCAGGAGCATGCGTCAGGCGCCTGGCATACACACCATCAGTACGTATCGCGACCTGATCCTCGGCACCAGCTAGAACGGCAACCAGATTGTCCAGCACACGATCGTCCACCGAAGTGGGCATGTCCACCAGACCACCCCACATACTCGGATGTTCCAGGGCAACAACCCGCCCAAAGCCCCAGACCTGCGCGGCATAGGGGTCGATCGCACTGGTGCCACCCGCCGAGACCGCTCCGGTGGTAAGACACCACACCGGAGAGAGGTTGCCTACCTCCACCAGCGCCTGAACTAGCCTCAACGTTGCGCCGACGTCATTCGAGACGGACAAGATCCCGCTCACGTTCTCCGCGGCGGACAGTTCGTCGACCACTTCACGACGATCCAATGAGGGATCGACTAGCCTGACATCGATATTACGGTCACTTAGCGCAGCAATCAGATCAGTACCGACACCACCCGGCTGGGCAAAGACCAGCCATCTCCCTTGCAGAGCCGGGTGACCCTGACGGAAGAAGGCCCTCTCCCACTTGACGTGATAACGCCACGTCCCTACGACCTGTTGCTGCTGGCGTTCTCTACGCCACTGTGAAAGCAGCGGAAGAACGCTATGAAACGCACTCGGATCTTCCACGGACAACACAGAACGAAGCGAATCCACATCCCCCCGATCGACCGCTTCCCAGAAATCCGCCTCCCCTTCTCCCTGCTCAACGTCCAAACCGTGACGAACCCTGCCGACCTGCGAGTTCAGCCAGTACCAGTCACGCTGGAAGACCGTGGTCGGCAGTGTCGGTGTGGTGGTTGGTGCGGGGTTTCGTTCGGTGCCGGGCATTGTCCCGGTCCAGTTGA
>NZ_JARAVK010000541.1:0-1740 GCF_033792765.1 Streptomyces sp. PA03-6a
GGCTCAGTCAAGATTTTCGTGAAGTGATAACGCAGCGTCATGCGAGGAGGACTCGTTTGCGTAGAAGCGGAAGGGTCGCCCGTCCATATATCTGTCGTTTGAGCATCTTGATCCGGTTCACGTGACCTTCGACCGGGCCGCTGCTCCAGGGCAGGGTGAGGCCGGCCAGGACGGCATCCCAGTCACGTTCGAGTCCGTCAGCGAAGGCGTGCAGGTGCGGTAGGTCGTCGGTGTGGACCGCGCGGATCCAGGCGGTGAGGTCAGTGCCGGTTCGGTTGCAGATCATGCGAGCGAAGGCATGAACGTGGCTGCTCAATGCGGCCAGCTCGGGGCAGCGGGCGAGGACGTCCTCGAGTTGTTGTTCTTCCTCGGGTCGTAAGCGTCCCGGGTGACGGGTGATCCATCGGGTCAGGTCCTGTGGTTTTGGCGGCGGTGCAGGCGCCGCCTTCGCAGTGTCACGCAAGGGCCGTAGGAGATGGCGGACGGCTTGCGGTGTGCGTCCTGGGTAACCCTGGGCCTGAATCTCACGGAAAAGGGCGGAGGCGTTGGTGCAGCCCTGGTTCCAGCGGCTGATCAGGTAGGGCCGCCAGGCGTCCAGCCGGGTGGTGCGGATCGCGCGGTCGGCGAGGGCTTCGGGGTTCTCGCAGCGTGCGTAACGCCGTGCGGTGTGACGGGCCAGTCCGAGTTCGCGTCCGATAGCGCTGATCGACCATCCCTGGGAGAGCAGGTCGTGAACGGCCCGATAACGTTCCCGGGTGCGGGTGACCAGCCATTTCTCGGCGCCGGTGTCTGGGTTGAGAGCAGGGTCGGGCGGTGCCTTTGTGCGCGGGGGCTCGGACTGCTGAGGCGGCGGTGGTGTCAGGCAGGACCGGTGGGTGATCACAGTGCGTTCGACCGTGTGGACCAGGTCGTCCCACAGGTGCCAGGCGTCAGCGACCTGACGGGCTTGGGGTGCTCCAGCGTTTGCTGCTTCTGCATAGGCGCCGGCACGATCCCGGCAGACCACCTCGATGCCGGGGTGATCGGCCAGCCAGGAGACCAGGGGCGCCTTTCCGCGGCCGGGCAGCAGATCCACGACACGATGCGTATCGAGGTCGATGAGCACGGTCCCATAGCGTCGGCCCCGGCGGGTGGCGAAATCATCAACGCCAAGCACGCGCAGTGCCGGCTGGGGCGGATCCGGCATCGCCATCACCACGTTGAGCAGGGTGGTTCGGCTGACCGGGATGTGGAGGACAGCCGCGAGGCGGGCACCGGCCCGCCCGGCCAGTGCCAGACCGATTGCTTGCACGATCTCGGCGAGCGCGGGTGTTCGGCGGCCGTATCTCATGGTCAAACCTGCTGGCTGTTCGACGAAGGTTCGCCGGACGCAGCGAGCGCTGTCGCAGAACAGGCGTCGGACGCGCAGATCGATCATGACCATGCGGCCGCCGAAGCCAACATCGGTCAAGTGTCGCCGATAGCGGCTGTGAACCCGCCGAGCTGGCACACCGCAGTCGGGACACGGCACGGCTGTGCCGTCCCGGGTCCGAGCGATGACCAGTACCGTTTCCTCATTCACCCGCACCTGTTCCACCAGCACTGCGGACAGATGCGGGAAGAGCTTCTGCAGCATTCCCTCACACGGTCACAGCGTCCCGCTGCCACAACCAGCGCGTCACCGGCGCAGCACAGCACAACCGTGCACACCGAACCGTCATGACGCTGCGTTATCGCTTCACGAAAATCTTGGCTGAGCCC
>NZ_JARAVK010000542.1:0-1739 GCF_033792765.1 Streptomyces sp. PA03-6a
CGGTGGCGCACGCCTGGGCACGCCCCGCGCCCTCGGCGGCCTAGGGAGGGTCGGTGCACCCGCGGCACCGCACACGTGCGGTGCCGCCGCGGGGCGTGCCCAGGCGTGCGCCACCGTGCCCCGGCCCGCGCACCGGACGCACCGCTGTCCAGGTGCGGCCAGGCCGCTTGCTGACAGCGGGCACCGCTTGCCCGCAAACCCCCGCGCCGGGTTGCATGGAATACGCACCCGTCGAAAGTCCGGCAATTTCCAGACGGAGGAATCCCAATGACCCGGAAGGGGAATGCGGAGCTTCTGGCGGGGTGTGCGCGAGGGGAACAAACGGCCTGGGACGAGATGGTCGAGCGATTCGGCCGGCTCGTCTGGTCCGTCATCCGGAGCCACCGGATGAACGACGTGGACGCCGAGGACGTACGGCAGTTGACCTGGTTCCGGCTGGTGCAGAATGTGGACCGCATTCGCGACCCGGACCGGATCGGTGACTGGCTCGCCACCGTGGCGAGGCGTGAATCCCTCAAAGTGGTCACACGGGGAAAGCGACTCGTCATGGTGGGGGACAGCCAGACCCTCGAGGTCCTGTCCGGCCACCACGAGAGCCCCGAGCAGATCACCCTGCGGGCGCACCGCAAGGAAGAGGTCCTGCGGGCCATCGACGGCCTGTCGGACCAGTGCCGCGGCGTGCTGCAGATGGCGCTGGAGGACCCGCCGGCCTCGTACGAGGAGATCTCCTCGGCGCTGTCCATGTCGCTGGGCTCGGTCGGCCCCATCCGCACCCGCTGCCTGCGCAGACTGCGCCGCGCGCTGGCGGCCGCGGAGGAGGGCGAGCCCGTGCCGCCGTCCGGGCCGGCGCCCTGTGGGCGGTGCCCGGGGGGCGAGGTGTCCGGTCCGGGGCGGTCGGCGGATCTGGTGGGGGAAGGCCCCGAAGCCGCGGCCGGCCGAGCTGCCGGATGGGAGTGATGCGCATGCCTCGCTATGACGTCGAGGAATTGGTGCGGTCCGTCGTCGTGGAGGCGATGGGAATCGACCCGGAGAAATACCATCCCGATCTCGCCTTCGCCTCCGACCTCGGCCTGGAATCGCTCGACCTGCTCGACGTGTTCTTCCGGATCGAATGCTGTGTCCCGGTGGTCCTCTCCGTCGAACGGTGCGGCCGTTATCTCCAGGGCGAGGTCCCGGACGAGGAATTCTGCGACGCGAACGGAATCATCAGCCGGCGCGGTCTGGAAAGGCTGGTCGTCGTCATGCCGCAACTCGACCCCGAGGTCTGGGCGGGGAGACTCACCCTCGACCGGATGCTGGAGCGGCTGACCGTCGGGAACCTCGTCGCGATGGTCGAGCACATGCTGGCCGAAGGGCGGCCGGTCCATGCCTGAGGAATCGGCGCGGGCGTCCGCGGAGGGCAGGACCGTGGTGCGGGTGGGCAGTTGCGACGTCCACGTGGACTCCTTCCGGAGGCTGGTGGCCTGGCACGGCCCCGAGGCGCTGCGGCTGCCGGCCGGCGGCGCCTCGGCGGTCGGCTGGTCGCTGCGGCAGGCCGCGCTGCGGGCCCTGGCCGCGCCGCCCCGGGTGGGCGGCCGCTGGGGCGACATCGACGTACGGGGCCCCGAAGGAGGGCCCTGGACCCTGCTGTTCAAGGGCGAGCTGGCGCGCTTCGCCGACACCGTGCTCAGCGGTGACGTCAACGTGACCGTCACCGCCGACGCCGGCCGGGTCACCGCCTTCGCCGTGCTGACCCGCCG
>NZ_JARAVK010000543.1:0-1738 GCF_033792765.1 Streptomyces sp. PA03-6a
TTCGAGACCGTTTCACCGGCCCCTCCGGGCTTTCCCTTCGTTGTCTCCAGCTTAGCAGATCCGATTTCCTTCTCTGCCACCCTCTGGAGGGGGTTTCGCTTTCGGCGTTTCCGCCTCGGCGACATTCACTACGTTAGCGGATTCCTTCGCGTCATGCGAATTCGTCCCCCACTCTCCGTACGATTCCACGCCAATAGAATTCGAGAGCACGCAAGTGCACCCGAATCTTCGGGGTGTTGTCGTCGTGGTGAGTGACCACCGATCGGAGGATCCGGACGAACCGGGCGCACCGTCTCAAGCGGCTCGGGCTACGTTACGCAGGTGCGGCGGCGGAGTCAAGCTCCGACGCCGCTCAAACGTGGATAACCAGCCGACGTCAGTCGCCGGCGATCTCGACGGCCGCCAGGCTCTTCTTGCCGCGCCGCAGCACGAGCCAGCGGCCGTGCAGCAGGTCGGCGGCCTCGGGGGTCGCGTCCTCGTCGCCGATCTTGACGTTGTTCACGTACGCGCCGCCCTCCTTGATGGTGCGGCGGGCCGCGGACTTGCTGGCCACGAGGCCGACCTCGGCGAAGAGGTCGGCGACGGAGGCGAGTTCGGCGACCTTGGCGTGCGGCAGTTCGCCGAGTGCCGCGGCGAGGGTCCGCTCGTCGAGTCCCGTGAGTTCGCCCTGGCCGAAAAGTGCCTTGGACGCGGCGATGACCGCGGCGCACTGCTCGGCGCCGTGGACGAGGGTGGTGAGCTCCTCGGCGAGGGCGCGCTGGGCCGCGCGGGCCTGCGGGCGCTCCTCGGTGAGCCGCTCCAGTTCCTCGATCTCCTCCTGCGTCCTGAAGCTGAAGATGCGCAGGAACTTGGAGACGTCGCGGTCGTCGGCGTTCAGCCAGAACTGGTAGAAGGCGTACGGCGTGGTCATCTCGGGGTCGAGCCAGACCGTGCCGGACTCCGTCTTGCCGAACTTCGTGCCGTCGGCCTTGGTGATGAGCGGGGTGGCCAGGGCGTGCACGGAGGTGCCCTCGACGCGCCCGATCAGGTCGATGCCGGCCGTCAGGTTGCCCCACTGGTCGCTGCCGCCGGTCTGCATGGTGCAGCCGTACCGGCGGTGGAGCTCCAGGAAGTCCATGCCCTGGAGGATCTGGTAGCTGAACTCCGTGTAGCTGATGCCTGCCTCGGAGTTGAGCCGGCGGGCGACGGCCTCCTTGGCGATCATCTTGTTGACCCGGAAGTACTTGCCCACGTCGCGCAGGAACTCGATGGCCGAAAGGCCCGAGGTCCAGTCGAGGTTGTTGACCATCACGGCGGCGTTCGGGCCCTCGAAGGAGAGGAAGGGCTCGATCTGCGCGCGGATCCGCTCCACCCAGCCCGCGACGACGTCGGCGTCGTTCAGCGTCCGCTCGGCCGTCGGCTTGGGGTCGCCGATCAGGCCGGTGGCGCCGCCGACGAGGGCGAGCGGCCGGTTGCCCGCCAGCTGGAGCCGGCGGATGGTGAGGATCTGCACCAGGTTGCCGAGGTGGAGGCTGGGGGCGGTGGGGTCGAAGCCGCAATAGACCGTGACCGGGCCGTCCGCGAACGCCTTGCGCAGTGCGTCCTCGTCGGTGGAAACGGCGATCAGCCCTCGCCACCGCAGCTCGTCGACGATGTCCGTCACGGTTCTCGTGTCTCCTCGGTGTCGGTCGGTGCCTCGTACCTGTGCGTACGGAGTCTTTCCGAGACTACGCGTTCCGCTCGACTCCTTTTGCGCCCC
>NZ_JARAVK010000544.1:0-1731 GCF_033792765.1 Streptomyces sp. PA03-6a
GGGCTTGTATTTCAATTACTGCTTGTTCTGCTGGAGTTGGTGGGACGGTGGGTCATGCCTGTGCGTCTGCCTGTCCTTGTGTTACGGGCCAAGTTTGATCGGATCCTGCCTCATCTCGACGAGCGCCGTCGCCGGCTCTACCTGGCCAGCGAGGCCGTGGCAATCGGCCACGGTGGGATCGCTTTGGTGGCTGCCGCATCCGGGACCAGTGTCTCCACCGTCTCGCGCGGCGTCACCGAACTGGCCGGGGGCCCGCCGGCAACGAGGAGGGTCCGGGCTCCGGGAGCCGGACGCAAGCCGTTGACGGTCACCGACCCCGGCCTGCTGCCGGCGCTCGAGGCGCTGATCGAGCCGCACACCCGGGGGGATCCCGTGTCCCCGCTGCGATGGACCACCTTGTCGCTGCGTACTCTGGCCTCGACCCTCACGTCGCAGGGCCATCCGGTCAGTGCCGCCACTGTCGGGCGCCTGCTGCATGGCATGGGCTACAGCCTGCAGGGCACGGTCAAGACCACCGAAGGCACCAGTCATCCGGACCGCGATGCCCAGTTCGCCCACTTGAACGCCACGGCCACTGCCTTCCTCGACGACGGGCAACCGGTGATCAGCGTCGACACGAAAGCCAAGGAGTGGCTCGGGCACCGCGACCGGCCCGGCCGCACCTGGCGGCCAGGCAAGGATCCCATCAAGGTCGACTGCCACACCTTCACCACCAGCGACCAGCCCGTCGTCATCCCGTATGGGATCTACGACATCGCCACCAACACCGGCTGGGTCAATGTCGGGACCGACCACGACACCGCCGAGTTCGCGGTCGAGTCCATACGCCGCTGGTGGCAGCACCGCGGACGGGTGCACCACCCGAACGCCACCCGGTTGTTGATCACCGCCGATGCCGGTGGCTCCAACGATCCCCGCCGATGGACCTGGAAGAAGCACCTGGCCGCCTTTGCCCTGGAGACCGGTCTGGAGATCACGGTCTGCCACTTTCCGCCGGGCACCTCGAAGTGGAACAAGATCGAACACCGGATGTTCTGCCACATCACTGCGAACTGGCGCGGTCGACCACTGACCAGCTACCAG
Organism: Streptomyces sp. PA03-6a; assembly: GCF_033792765.1. Classification (NCBI taxonomy): domain Bacteria; kingdom Bacillati; phylum Actinomycetota; class Actinomycetes; order Kitasatosporales; family Streptomycetaceae; genus Streptomyces; species Streptomyces sp. PA03-6a. The sequence goes on from NZ_JARAVK010000544.1 coordinate 1,084, forward strand.
GTCGTCATCGAGACCATCGCCGCGACGACCACCCGCACCGGGCTGACCATCGGCGCCGAGCTGGACACCGGCAGCTACCGCCTCGGCTCAACGGTGACCGCTGCCGAGTTCCAGGCCCTGCCGATCACGCCGAACGCGTTCCACGGCGACTGGAACTACACCCTGGCCCCCGTCCCACCCCGACCGCGACCGGCGCCAGCGGCCGCCCGGCGGATCGACCCGGCCCTGACCGAGATGCTCAGCGATCCGGCTTTGACCGGCATGCCGCGGTCCGACTTCGAACGCCTGGTGGCCGTCAGCGAGCCGTACTGGGACGCGCTGGCCGAGGCGGCCTTCCAGCGCCGCTTCCACCGCCCCCGCAGCTACCTCCACCCGCAGACCAGCAGCCTCGACCACTACCACCGTCTCCTGGCGGCACTCTTGCGCCGACGCAGGGCGATCACCAGCACACTCCTGGCTCAGATGCTGGGCGTCACCCGCACCAACCTCTCCAACCAATTCCAGGACGGCCACCGCCTGCTGGACCTGCACCGCATCGCCGTCACACCCATGCCCGGAACACCCGCCCGGACCCTCGAACAGCTTCGAATTCGACTGCCCGACCAGGACCACCAAGATCAATCCTGACAATTATTCAGAAACAAGCCC
>NZ_JARAVK010000545.1:0-1679 GCF_033792765.1 Streptomyces sp. PA03-6a
GAGCGGGGTAAGGGGGGTGTACCGGGGTCTGGTGTCGGTCATGACAAGGTCCGTGCCTGGCTGGCTGGTCAGAGCCTCGACTCGGTTGACCCGTATAAGGCGGCGTTGCTGGATCCGGGCAGCCGGTTCCCGGCTGTGGTTACCGCGAATCCTGTCGTGATTCCGGCTGGCGTGGCTTTGCCGCCCGGTGAACGGGCGGCTGTTGAGGACCTGGTCGGCAGGTGGCTGTCCGGTGAGAGGAGTACTGCGGGCTGGACCTCCCGTGACTGGGACACTGTCGCGGGGGCCCGCCGTGGCGGTGAAGCGGCTGTGGCTACCGCCGTCTTGGGGGTAGTGGAAGCCCGTAATCCTCATTCGTTCCGCCGCTACCGCACGGTGCTGGACGCGGCGCGTGCCGGTGACAACCCGCTACTGGTGGCCGGCAGGCTTTTGCGGGCCGACGACGACCTGATGGGACACCGGGGTATCGATGTCTTCGGCTTGGGATGGCGGGCGCTGTCACCTGGTGATCGGGCGGTTACCGAGAGCCTGGTGAGCAGGAAGTCCGGCTCGGCAGGCAGGGAGAACTGGTCTGACCGGGATTGGGGTGTGGTGGACCAGGCCCGCCGTCTCGGCCAGGCACGTGGACTCGGTGAACAGGTCGCACAAGCTGTCATCAAGAAGATGGTCACCGGCCAGGATCCCCTCGTCAGCCTCCGCGCATCCCTCTACGAGGCGAGCTCTGGTGATGACGCGGTCACCCGTCTCGACCGGGCCGATGCTGCGCTGAGGGCGATGGGCGTCAACGACCAGGATGTGTACCACCTTCCATGGAAACACTGGCTGCACGAACAAGAAATTGAAGCCTTCGCCGCCCGGCTGGCCGGGTCGCGGAATATGGGGAAGTGGGAGGAGCCGGAGTGGGATGCGGTTGCCGCGGCACACCGCGCCGGTGAGGCGGTTGCGGCCGCCACCATCAAGAAAGTACTCATCGCCCGTAACCGCGATGAGTTCACCTCCTTCCGCGGATACGTGGCTGCCGCACACGCCAACGAAAGTCCGGCCGTGGCGGCCAAAAAATTTCTCTCTGCCCCTAAGGGGCTCTGGGGTTCAGATGTCTACAGCCTGGATTGGATGGCCCTGCCGGCCAGTCAAAAAGCAGTTACTCGCACCTTGGTGAGCAGGTGGATCAAACCGCGTCACATTGAGCACTGGACTGAAAAGGACTGGGGTACTGTCGCGGAGGCCAGCCGCTCCGGTGAGGCGTTCGCGGCCGCCGTCATCAAGAGACTAGTAACAGTAACCTCCCGCCGTAACCACGAATTGTTTGCCGACTACCACAAGGCGCTGAGTATTGCGAAGTTCGAGAGCTTCGAGGGTGACAATGCCGAGGCGGCCTTTCTCGTCATGCAGGCTGCTGACAGGCTCAGAAACAAAGCTGTAGATATCCTCAGCCTGGAATGGGAGGATCTATCGGTCCGTGAACAGGACGAGATTAAAACCCTGGTCCGCGACTCCCTGCCCGGCGGCTTGTTTGCCCGCTCAACCGCGGGCTGGACTGCCCGTGAGTGGGGTGTTGTCGCTGTTGTCCGGAAGGAAGTCGGTCAGGACGTCGCGGCGGCCGCTGCCCAGCGGCTAGCCCGATCCCCCCAGCCCCAGGAATGGTCAGGGCAGCGAGGACCGGCGGGTGGCCTGCGCGT
>NZ_JARAVK010000546.1:0-1651 GCF_033792765.1 Streptomyces sp. PA03-6a
GTTCCGCAGGCTCAAGGTGCGCGGCCAGGTGGCGGTCGTCCGCCGCAGCGACACGGTGTCCGCCCCGGACCAGGCCGCCGCGGCGGCGAAGGCCGGCGCACGGCAGCTGCTGATCCTGAACGACGGCTACGGCAAGCTCGATGCCTGGGCTGACCTCGTCAAGGGCGCCCCGCTGCCCGTGGCCTCGCTCGGCACCGACGACAGCGCACGGCTGCTGAGCCGGCTCCGGGGGCACGGCACCGCGACGCTGAAGGTGGTCTCGCACCCGTACCCGCGCTATCTGTACGACCTGATCCGCCGCCATGACGGGGCGGTCCCGAAGGACCCGTCCTACCGTCCGCGTCCCGGGGACCTGGCCCGCATCGACGAGTCGTTCCGCAACACCTCGCAGGCCGGGGCTGTCGAGTACCGAGAGGACGCATCTCTCGTCGGCGGGTCGATGCAGCTGCAGCCGACGCAGGTTGCGGCCCAGGGCACCCTCACGTCCTGGGTCACGGCGGGCGACGGCACCCGCTGGATCTCGGCGGCCGCCATGCCCGACCTCAACCAGCGGGGCGAGGCCCGCACGTACAAGCCGCGCAGCACCATCAGCGAGGCCTGGTTCGCGCCGATCCAGCGCCCGCGGGTACTCAACGACGGCATCAACTGGACGGCCCCCTTCCGAGTCGGTGACGTCATCAGCACCTCCACGCTGCCGGCCTGGGGTGACTCCGGTGGTCACGCAGGTCTTACCTGGGCTGATGGCGACACGTCGAAGGTCTCGCTGTACCAGGGCGACCAGCTGCTCGGTGAGGCGTACAACGAGTGGCCCGTCACCGCCGAGGAGGTATCGCCGGACCCGCAGCTCTACCGAATCGTCGTAGAGGGCAAGCGCGACCTGCCGGACCGCCCGTACTCGACCCGCACCCGCACCGAGTGGGGCTTCACCTCGAGCACGACGGACTACTCGGCCATCACGCCCCTGCCGCTGGTCCAGCTCGACTACGCGGTGGCCACCGACCTGTCCGGCAAGGCCAAGCGGCGCACCGCGCTGACGGTCACCGCCTCGCACCTGAAGGGCGCGGCGGGCGCGGGGGCGATCCGCACGGTGAACCTGGAGGTGTCGTACGACGACGGCGCCACCTGGCGCAGGACGACGCTGCGGCAGTCGGGCGGCGGCTGGAAGGCACAGCTCGACGCGCCGTCGCGGGCCCGCTTCGCGAGCCTGCGGACGACGGCCCGGGACTCGAAGGGGAACAGTGTCAGCCAGACCCTGATCCGCGCCTTCGGTATCAAGTAGCCGACGGCACGACGGACGTAGGGCCCTTGCCCCCGGTGCGGTACCGGGGGCAAGGGCCCTACTCGTACCGCGTCACGCTGTCCGCATCCACGTCCGAGTGTGCGCCACGCCACCCGCAGACAGACCACAGAACGCCGAGACGTTGCGGGACACGCTGACGCCCTGACGACAGGGTCTTGTGGCACTCATGATCTACGGTAAGCAGATAACACACCAAAAGCGGCGAGAGTGGATGGAATGCTCCGAAAGGTCCCAGCATGAGCCTCGGCAATATTCTTCCTGACCGTATCGGCTTCGGTACGGCCCCCATGGGCAACATGTTCCGTGCCGTGCCGGACGACGAAGTGACGGCCACGTTGGATGCCGCCTGGG
>NZ_JARAVK010000547.1:0-1639 GCF_033792765.1 Streptomyces sp. PA03-6a
ACTCGCTATGACAAGCGCGGCTATGTCTACCTCGGCACAGCCACTGCAGCAGCCCTCGTCATCTGGCTCCGCACATGATCGGCCGGACAAGTCCTAGTCCAGCGGGTCCAGCGTGAGGGAGGCCTGTTGCGGGTTGGCGTCGTTGACCAGCGACTCGTGGTTGCCCACGTCGTCGAAGGCGAAGGCGTACGCCTTGCCGTCGGCCATCCGCGCGTGGATCTCCCGGGCGTACTGGTTCGTCACGGAGTCCTGGTAGAAGCCGGCCGCGCTCGTGTCCGGCTGGGCGGGGTTGGTGAGCAGGGTGGTGCGGTTGAAACCGGCGCACAGCGTGCGCGAAATCGGGCCGCGCACCAGGTCGTTCGGTGCGTCCAGCAGCTTGTGGCAGCCGAACACGCTGTCCGCGTCGGGCTTCTGGAACGAGGTGACGACGGTCCCGGAGGTGTCGGTGAAGTTCATGACGCCGCCGGAGACCCGTCCGAAGTACTTCGTACCGGGCCGGTCGCCGAAGGGGGTCACCGTGAGCGTCGCGGTGGAGTACTTCTGCCAGACGCGATTGACGTAGTCGTCCATCACGGTGCGCGGGAGCGCGCCCGTCTCGATCCCGTGGCCGGGAGAGAGGGCGCGGAGCACGGTGCCGTCGGCGCGGGTCTGGACGAGGTTCGCCCAGCCGCCCGTCCGGCCCCGCAGGGCGGCGAAGAAGCCGTTCCAGCCGCCCCGCACGAGGTGCCCGGTGGTGGTGCTGCTGCCGTCGGCGCGCTTGAGGCCGACGGCGTACGGGGCGGAGAACATGTCCACCTGCGTGCTGTTGATCCACAGCCCGGAGTCGTTCAGCGTGTACTCGGACCAGTTGAAGAGGATGTCCCGGTTGGGGTCGGACGGGTTCTGCACCGCGGGCTGCACCAGGCCCCCGGTGGTCAGCCGGAAGTCCAGCTTCCGGCCGTAGGAGAAGTAGACCCGGCCCGAGAACTTGGGGAGCCGGATGGTGACGGACCTGCCGTTGGCGGGTCCGGCGATCGAGGCGTCGGGCGCCGGGGTCGGCGGGTTGCCCCCGGCGGGCCAGGGGTGGAAGGCGCCGTTGGCGTCGGCCCAGCCCTGGCGGCCGGTGGCGAGCTCGGTGCCCAGGTCGTAGAGGTACACGGGCTCGTTGCGGCCGGAGTTGTTGGTGACCGTCAGCGGGATGGTGGCGGGGACGGCGGCCTCGGCGCGGGGGGACGTGGTGCCGAGGACGGTGAGGCCGACCGTCATCAGCAGCGCGGCCGGCAGGGCCGCGAGGGGCTTGCGTCGGATGTGCACGCGCTTCCTCCTTGTGTGGGGGCGGAGGGACGCCACGAGGGGCGAAAAGGTGCTGAGAGCGCTCTCAAGAGTCAATGCGTGAGGCGAACATGTCAATCCATCCCGTCGGAGTTGTCGGGGTGGACGCGCAGGAGGACCTCGGCCAGGCCGGTCAGCCGGGCCCGGGCGGCCAACCCGGCGACCGGACGCCGTCCGTCGCCGCGGCCGCGGCGACGGACGGCGGGCGCGACGATGAGGCGGGCCGGTTCGACCTCGTCCTCCTCGGCGTCGAGCCGGAGTTCGCCGTGGCCGACCAACTCCCGCCCGTCGTGGAGCAGGTGGTCCTCCGCGTCCCGCCGGCCCGCGA
>NZ_JARAVK010000548.1:0-1634 GCF_033792765.1 Streptomyces sp. PA03-6a
GGGGAGCGGTATGCGGCTTTTGCGCGGCGGTTGAGGTTGCAGTTGCCGGTGCTGGCGGAGGGGGCTGGGCGGTTGGGGGATTCGTGTCGGCAGTTTGCGTTGCAGATCGAGTACGCGAAGTTCATGATCGTGGGGATGCTGGCGTGGACGGCGGCGGAGATTGCGCAGTGGGGGTGGGCGTTTCCGGAGGCGGTGCCGGCGTTGATTGCGGGGGCGCGGGCGGTGGTGTCGCTGATCGTGCGGCGGCTGGTGGCAGGGGCGGCCGCGGGAGCGGCGTTCGGGCTGGGCCTGGATGGGGCGGTCCAGGCCCTGCAGATGTTGCGCGGGGACCGGACCCGCTGGGATGTGTCCTCGATGCGGGACATGGCCCTGGGTGGTGCCCTGGAGGGCGGCATGGTGGGCGGCTTCCTCGGGGTCGGCGAGGTACTCCTGCCGAAGATCGCGGGGTCGGTGCTGGGCCGGGGTGTGATCGAGGGCACGGCCACGATGGCCAGCACGGGGGCGAGTAACACGGCGTTTCGGGACAGCAGCAGTGTGGGGGACGGGTTCACCTCGGGCCTGGTCGAGGGCATCACCGACAGCGGTGGTGGGGGCCGCCGCGGTGGCGGCGGTAGTGGTGGGGTTGTGGTGCCGAAGATCCCGGTGGTCGCGATCAGCCTGCCACCGGTAGAAGACCTCACCGCCCCCGAGACCGACGAGGGCGACAGCACCCTGGTGTCGCCGGCGGCTGCGCATCGCGATCCCGGGCTGGCCGGCACCGGCCACACCAGCACGGGCGGAGCCGCGGGCGGCCACGGGACGAGTGGTGGTGTGCCAAGCGGTGGCGGCATGCCGGGTGGGGGCCCAGGCGGGCAGGCGGGCGGCCCGGCCACCACTGCTGCTGCGGGTGCTGCCGGGTTCCCGGGCCGCGGCCCGGAGACCGGGGACGTGCCCGGCATGGCTGGCACCGGTTCAGGCCGGGGTGTGGTGCCGGCGGTGCACGGCGGTGGTGGTCCGGGCAGCACGGTCACTGCGGGCACGGCCGGTACGGGCACAGGCGCCCTGCCCGTGGATCGTTCCCGGGTGGCTGCTGCCGGTCCCGGTGCGGGGCCCGGCACCACTGCGGGCTCCGGAGGCTCTGGCGGTTCGGGCGGACCGCACGTCCCGGGTGCAGAGCGTGCGGGGACGGGTGACGGGGCTTCACGGCCGGTGGCAGCGACGGGTCTGGAGGGCAGTGGTGTGGGGCCGGGCGTCAGGGGTGACGCCACCCCTGGCACCGTCACCGCCCAGTCCCCGGCTCCCGCCACCGGTGCCGTTGCCGGTGCCGGTGGCGGTGGCGGGTTCGATGATCACATTGCGCCGGTCCAGGAGGGCGCGGCTGGCGGGCTGGCGGGCTTCGGGCAGGTATCCGGCTCTCCTGGTGAGGCCGGCGGTCTTCCGACAACGGCCGTAAGTGGTCCGGGTGATGTGCACGGTGGGGAGCCTGCGGCGGCGCCCGGCACAGCTGCTGTGGAGGGTGGTTCTGCTGGTGCGGGCGGGACCAGCCCCGCGCCTGCTGCTGCGTCTGCTGGTGCTGCCACCGTGACCGCGCCGGAGGCTGTGGCCAGTTCCGTTTCTGTGGCTGGTCCTGTCCGGGGTGGGTCGCGGGGTAGTGG